>CBDULG010000072.1:0-12137 GCA_965367985.1 uncultured Rhodocyclaceae bacterium | reverse complement strand
GGGCCGCGATCGTGGTCTGTTCGATATGCAGGACGTGCTCGGCCTGCGCTAAGCGAGCACTTGGAACGGCGGCGTCGGTGTGTTGCGCAGTACTCGCGTCCTCGCCTTGCGCCTCGAACCGTCTCGGCCGCTTCTTGTAGCGAATCGCTCGCCGCACCGTTGCGCCCTGCGGGTCGCGCCGGGCAAGTGGCAAGGCGCGCACCTCCGGTATTCGCGTGCCGCGGCTTCAATCCCGTCTGCGCACCGCCTCGGCACGCTCTGATAGCGCCGCGCAGACACGCTGACCACGGCTCAAGATGAATCGCTAAATGCCGCTATTCAGTGACGACATTTCATGGCTTCTTTCCAAGAAGCCAGCCAGAGCGGAGCATCTTCTCCAGCGTGACTGCAAGCGCAATCCACGAACGTCGTGCACGCCATCTCGAGGCCGGTCCGGGTGAGTCTGCTGCCGCCTGCCTGGTGCGTCACGGCTTTGCCGATGCGCAGGTCAATATGTTGGCCGGGTTCGTCGAGGGTTGTGAAAAGACGCTCGCCGAAGCCCACCGGGCGCGGGCGCAGGCGGACGAGCGTCTCGTGCTGGCGATGCGCAACTCCGGCATGGGTTTGTGGGAGTGGGATCTGGCCACTCAGTCGATTTCGGTCGATACCAACTGGAAGGACATGCTGGGCTTCACAGCCGGCGAAATCGGCGACGATTTCGCCGCCTGGCGCAAGCGTATTCACGACGGCGACATGGCCTCGTTCGCCAATGCGCTGCGCGCGCACCTGAAGGGCTCGCAGGACTATTTCGACATCGTCTTCCGCTCGCGCGCGCGTGACGACAGTTGGCGATGGATCAGCGCGCGCGGGCGCGCCTTCGCGCGCAACGCGGACGGGCGCTGGACGCGCATGATCGGCACCTATCACGACGTCACGCAGATGCAGTCGGCGGAGGACGTGCTGCGCGAGGCGCGCGATACAGCCGAGGCGGCAAGCCGCGCCAAGAGTGATTTCCTCGCCAACATGAGCCACGAAATCCGCACGCCGATGAACGGCATCATCGGCATGACCGAACTGGCGCTGGACACGCCGCTCGACGCCGAGCAGCGGGACTACCTGAACAATGTCAAGTCTTCCGGCGAGGCGCTGCTGACGATTCTCAACGACATTCTCGATTTCTCGAAAATCGAGGCGGGCAAGATGGAACTCGAGAGCATCGACTTCTCTGCCCGCTCGGTCGTTTCGGACACTATCAAGACGCTTGCGCTGCGTGCCCAGCAAAAAGGACTGGAGCTGGTGTACGAGATCGCCCCGGACGTGCCGGCGGTCATGCGTGGCGACCCCGGCCGCATTCGTCAGATTCTGCTCAATCTGGTCGGAAACGCCATCAAGTTCACCGAAAACGGGCAAGTCTGCATCTCGCTGCGCGTCATCGAAACTGAAAAGCAGTCGGTGGTCCTCAAGACGGAGGTGAGCGATTCGGGGATCGGCATCGCGCCGGACAAGCTGGCGGCGGTATTCGACGCGTTTTCGCAGGCTGATACGTCGACGACGCGCCGATTTGGCGGCACAGGACTTGGCCTGGCAATCTGCCGACGTCTGGTGAGCCTGATGTCCGGCGAGCTGGCGGCGAGCAGCGTGGAAGGCGAGGGCAGCACCTTCTCATTCACGATGAAATTGCCGGTGGTGGTACAGGGCGGCCAGGCGCGGACAAGTTTTCTCGAGGGCAAACGCTTACTCATCGCCGAGACCAACACCAAGGTGGGCGACGCGCTGGGCCGTCTGCTCACCGGTTGGGGTGCGGCATGTGTCATGGCCGCGAGCCCGGAGGCGTTGTCGACGGCGCTGAAACAGGCCGCCACCACGGCCGACCCGTTCGATTTTCTGATGCTCGACGCCGCCATGCCTGCCCCGGGCGGATTCGCGCTGGTCGAGGCCTTCAAGAAGGAAACAGAGCTTCTCGATCGGATCGTCATGATGATGACCACGCAGTCGCAGCGCACGGTGTCGGCACGATGCAAGCAGCTTGGCTTGCATTCGCGCCTGGTCAAGCCGTTCTCACCTGAAGACGTGTCCGAGGTGCTCTCATCGGCGCAACAGGGCGATGTGCCGGACGACGATGACACGTTCGCCTTCGACCCCGAGCTGACACTCACACGGCTGGCCAAGGCGCGCGATGATTCGCTCGAGATCCTGTTGGTCGAAGACAACCCGATCAATCAGACCGTGGCCACCAAAATGCTCGAAAAAGCGGGGCATCGTTTGACGCTCGCGACCAACGGCAAGGAGGCGCTGGATCAGCTCGATGCGAAGAAGTTCGACGTGGTGCTGATGGATGTGCAGATGCCGGTGATGGGGGGGCTCGAAGCGGCGCAGGCGTTTCGCAGCCGGGAGGCGCGGCGGAGCTGGGCGATGGGCGGCAACTTGAAAGCGGTGCCGATCATTGCGATGACCGCGCACGCCATGGAAAGCGACCGGCAACGGTGTCTGGCAGCCGGCATGGACGACTATGTGACCAAGCCGATCACGCCGCGCGAGCTCTTTGCCGCAATCGATCGTGTGTGCGGCGAGGCGCGCGCCACACCCTACGATGCCGAAAACTCGCTGCTCGAAGGCATGAAGGCGATGGGTGAAACGAGTGCGCTCGACCTGAGCCGGACGCTCGAGCTGCTCGACGGCGACCAGGACGCGCTAGAACAGCTGGTCGGCATCTTCTTCAAGGATTTCGGCAGCAATCTTCAAAAGCTCAAGAGCGCGGCGTCGGCCAACGATTGCGCCACGCTCGCCGCGCTGGCGCATTCGGTCAAGGGTTCGGTCGGCGTGTTCAACGCCACGCCCTCGCTGGCCGCCGCCGAGGCGGTCGAGCAGGCGGCGCGCAACGACAACATCGAGGCCGCCCGCGACGCCTTGCCCGGCCTGCTCGATACGCTCAACCGACTGGCCAACGCGCTGCGTCAAACGGCGTTCTCACGCAGCTGAGACGCGCCCCGCACGATTGATTCGTGCGCATTAATTCGCTAGAATCGTGCGAATTTTCTCGTTGCTTGCCAAGCGGGACGGGTCGCGCTGACCGGTCCCGTTTTTCACGTGTGGGGCGGCGCGAATGCATGCCGAAACCCCCGGCGCGCCAAGACCCAATCAACGGTAGACCAGGAGTGTTTTCGTGACACAACTTCCGCCCGCTGTGCTCGCCCTTGCCGATGGCACGGTCTTTCGCGGTAATGGCATTGGCGCGATCGGCCAGACTGTCGGTGAGGTCGTTTTCAATACAGCGATGTCGGGCTATCAGGAAATCCTGACGGACCCGAGCTACGCACGCCAGATCGTGACGCTGACCTATCCGCATATTGGCAACACCGGCGTCAATGACGAAGACGTCGAGTCGGCAGCCGTGCAGGCCGCCGGGCTGGTGATTCGCGACCTGCCGCTGCACGCCTCCAACTGGCGCATGAAGCGGACGCTCGACACCTATCTGCGCGAGCAGAATGTCGTTGCAATCGCCGGCATCGATACTCGCAAGCTTACGCGCGTGTTGCGCGAAAAAGGCGCCCAGGCCGGCTGCATCGTCACCGCAAGCGACGCGGGCCAGATCGACCTGGCCGCTGCCACGGCTGCGGCACAGGGTTTTCCCGGTCTGGCGGGAATGGATCTGGCGAAGGAAGTGACGGTTGGCGCTGCCTATTCGTGGGACGAAACCGAATGGGCGCTCGAATCGGGCTACGGCCGCCAGCAGTCGCCGCGGTTTCATGTCGTCGCTTATGACTACGGCGTGAAGCGCAATATTCTGCGCATGCTTGCCAGCCGGGCTTGCCGATTGACGGTGGTACCTGCGCAGACGCCGGCGGCCGATGTCCTTGCGATGAATCCGGACGGTGTTTTCCTCTCTAACGGTCCCGGCGATCCGCAGCCGTGTGACTACGCCATCGAAGCGGTACGTGCGATCGTTGCCAGCGGGCTGCCGACGTTCGGTATCTGCCTCGGCCATCAACTGCTGGCGTTGGCGGCCGGCGCGCGCAGCGTAAAGATGAAATTTGGCCATCACGGTGCCAACCACCCGGTCAAGGATCTGGATTCCGGCGCGGTCATGATTACCAGCCAGAATCACGGATTTGCGATCGACGCCGACACCTTGCCGCCGACCTTGCGCGCAACCCATGTGTCCTTGTTCGACGGTAGCTTGCAAGGATTGGCACACACCTCGGCGCCGGTATTCGGTTTTCAGGGCCACCCGGAAGCCAGCCCGGGCCCGCACGACGTGGCCTATCTGTTCGACCGTTTCGTTTCGCTGATGGAAGCGCGGCACAGCCGGCAAGCGCGTCAGGCGCAAGCGTGATCCTGGCCAGTGCCGCGAATGGGTTCGCGCCGCGTCATTCCTGAAGAATAATCAAGGCAACAAATGCCCAAGCGTACAGACATACACAGCATTCTGATCATCGGTGCCGGCCCCATCATCATCGGGCAGGCGTGCGAATTCGATTACTCCGGCGCGCAGGCATGCAAGGCGCTGCGCGAGGAGGGCTTCAAAGTCGTCCTGGTCAATTCCAATCCGGCGACGATCATGACCGACCCGGGAACCGCCGACGTCACCTACATCGAGCCGATCACCTGGCAGGCGGTCGAGCGCATCATTGACAAGGAGCGGCCGGACGCCGTTTTGCCGACCATGGGCGGGCAGACCGCGCTCAACTGCGCGCTCGATCTGGCGAAGCACGGCGTGCTGGAAAAATACGGCATCGAGTTGATCGGTGCCTCGCGCGAAGCGATCGACAAGGCCGAGGATCGCGAAAAATTCAAGACCGCGATGTCGCGAATCGGTCTGGGATCCGCACGCTCGGGCATCGCCCACTCTATGGAAGAGGCCTACCAGGTACAGGCCGGCCTCGGTTTTCCGGTCATCCTGCGCCCGTCGTTTACGCTCGGCGGTACCGGTGGCGGAATCGCCTACAACATGGAGGAGTTCGCCGAGATCTGCAAGAACGGCCTCGAAGCCAGCCCGACCAACGAACTGCTCATCGAGGAGTCGTTGATCGGCTGGAAGGAATTCGAGATGGAGGTGGTGCGCGACAAGGCGGACAACTGCATCATCGTGTGCTCGATCGAAAACCTCGACCCGATGGGGGTGCACACCGGCGACTCGATCACGGTGGCGCCGTCGCAGACGCTCACTGACAAGGAATACCAGATCATGCGCAACGCCTCGATCGCCGTGCTGCGCGAGATCGGGGTGGACACCGGCGGCTCCAACGTTCAGTTTGCGATCAACCCCGACGACGGCCGCATGATCGTCATCGAAATGAATCCACGGGTGTCGCGCTCGTCGGCGCTGGCCTCCAAGGCGACCGGCTTTCCGATCGCCAAGGTGGCCGCCAAGCTGGCCGTCGGCTACACGCTCGATGAGCTCAAGAACGAGATCACGGGCGGTGCCACGCCGGCCGCATTCGAGCCGTCGATCGACTATGTGGTCACCAAGATTCCGCGCTTCGCGTTCGAGAAGTTCCCTCTCGCCAACGACCGTCTGACGACGCAGATGAAGTCGGTTGGTGAAGTCATGGCGATCGGGCGCAGTTTCCAGGAATCATTCCAGAAGGCGCTGCGCGGGCTCGAAGTGGGCGCCTACGGTCTCGATGAAGTCGATGCCGATGCCGACGAACTCGAACGCGAAATGGCCGACCCCGGCGCGCAGCGCATCTGGTATGTCGGCCAGGCCTTCCGCGAGGGAATGACGCTCGAGCAGGTGTTCAATTTCACCAAGATCGATCCGTGGTTTCTCGCGCAGATCGAAGACATCGTGCTGACCGAGAAGGCGGTGGCTGGCCGCTCGCTCAAGGGGCTCGGCGCGCAGCAGATGCGCGAGCTCAAGCGCAAGGGCTTCTCCGACCGCCGTCTTGCACGTCTGCTCGCCGTGGACGAAACCTCGGTCCGCCTGCATCGTCAGTCACAGGGCGTGCGCCCGGTGTACAAGCGGGTCGATACCTGTGCGGCCGAGTTCGCCACAGCAACCGCCTACATGTATTCGACCTACGAAGAAGAATGCGAGGCGGCGCCGACCACAAACCGCAAGATCATGGTGCTCGGCGGCGGTCCGAACCGCATCGGCCAGGGGATCGAGTTCGACTACTGCTGCGTGCACGCCGCGCTCGCACTGCGTGAAGACGGCTACGAGACGATCATGGTCAACTGCAACCCTGAAACCGTGTCGACTGACTACGACACCTCGGATCGCCTCTATTTCGAGCCGATCACGCTCGAGGATGTGCTCGAAATCGTGAACGTCGAGCAGCCCGAGGGCGTGATCGTGCAGTTCGGCGGGCAAACGCCCCTCAAGCGCGCGCGTGCGCTCGCCGAGAATGGCGTGCCGATCATCGGCACCAGCCCGGACATGATCGACGCGGCCGAGGATCGCGAACGCTTCCAGCAATTGCTCAACGATCTCGGCCTGCGCCAGCCGCCCAACCGCACCGCACGCACCCCCGAACAGGCGGTCCGGCTGGCAGCCGAAATCGGCTACCCGCTGGTCGTGCGTCCGTCCTACGTGCTGGGCGGTCGTGCAATGGAAATCGTGCACGAGCAAAAGGATCTCGAGCGATACATGCGCGAGGCGGTGAAGGTGTCGAACGAGTCGCCGGTACTGCTCGACCGCTTCCTCAACGACGCCACCGAGGTCGACGTAGACGCGCTCTCGGACGGCACACATGTGCTGGTCGCCGGCATCATGGAACACATCGAGCAGGCGGGCGTGCATTCCGGCGATTCGGCCTGCTCGCTGCCGCCGTACACCCTGTCGCAGGCGCTGCAGGACGAATTGCGCCGCCAGACCGAGGCAATGGCCAAGGCGCTCGATGTGTGCGGCCTGATGAACGTGCAGTTCGCGATCCAGGGCGACGGCGACGACGCGATTGTCTATGTGCTCGAAGTCAATCCGCGTGCCTCGCGCACCGTGCCTTTCGTCTCCAAGGCGTGCTCGCAACCGCTCGCCAAGATCGCTGCGCGTTGCATGGCGGGGCGTTCGCTGGCTGACCAGGGCGTGACGCAGGAACTGGTGCCGCCGTATTTTTCGGTCAAGGAGGCGGTCTTCCCGTTCAACAAGTTCCAGGGTGTCGACACGATTCTCGGCCCGGAGATGAAATCGACGGGCGAAGTGATGGGTGTCGGGCGCACCTTCGCGGAAGCATTCGTCAAGTCGCAGTTGGCGGCCGGTGTGCGTTTGCCGCAAGGCGGCACGGCGTTCATCAGCGTCAAGCAGACCGACCGCCCGCTGGCCGTCGACGTTGCGCGTCAGCTTCACGACCTGGGCTTTTCGCTGGTCGCCACGCGCGGCACGGCCTCGGCCATTGCGGCGGCCGGCATTCCCGTGTCGCCCGTCAACAAGGTCAACGAAGGCCGGCCGCACATCGTCGACATGATCAAGAACCGCGAAATATCGCTGGTTATAAACACGGTTGAGGAGCGTCGCCAGGCAGTTGCCGACTCACGCTCGATCCGCACCAGCGCACTCGCTGCCAAGATCACCATCTACACCACGGGCGAGGGCGCGCGCGCAGCATGCATGGGCCTGCGCCATCTCGATCAACTCAATGTCTATGCGCTGCAGGAACTGCACGCCGAACTGAACTCATGAACAAGATTCCCCTGACTGTTACCGGCGCAGAACTCCTCCGCCAGGAACTGCATCACCTCAAGACCGTGGATCGCCCCGAGGTGATCGCGGCGATTGCTGAAGCGCGTTCGCATGGCGACCTTTCCGAAAACGCCGAATACGATGCTGCCAAAGAGCGGCAGGGGTTTGTCGAGGGCCGCATCAAGGAAGTCGAAGGCAAGCTGTCCAACGCGCAGATTATTGATCCGGCGGCGCTTGACGCCGACGGCAGATGCGTGTTCGGCGCGACGATCGATCTCGAGGACCTTGACAACGAAACCGAGGTGACTTACCAGATCGTTGGTGACGACGAGGCCGACATCAAGCAGGGCAAGATTTCGGTGAGTTCACCGATCGCCCGCGCGCTGATCGGAAAATACGCCGGCGATGTCGCTGAAGTGCAGGCACCCGGCGGCATTCGCGAATACGAAATTATCGACGTGCGCTACGTCTGACGGCGGCCCGAATCACCATGCGTTGGCCCGCGCGGCCCCTCCAGCGTGTGCTGCTTGCCGTCTGGGTAGGTGCCGCGTTGGCGGTCGGGTACATTGCAGCGCCGGTACTCTTCGCGGCCCTCGACGACCGAATGCTGGCCGGCATGCTGGCAGGGAAGATGTTCGCCGCGGCGGCATGGCTCGGGCTTGTCTGCGGTGCGGCGATCGTGCTTCTGAATTATGCGCGCGGCCTTGGTGAACGACTGCCACGTGCCGTTTTTGGCTGTGTGCTTGCGATGCTCCTGCTGACAGCGATTGGACATTTTGTGCTGCAGCCGCTCATGGCCGGCCTCAAGGCGCAAGCGGCGCCGGGTGAGATGTTGCAAGGTGTCTTGCGTGACCGTTTCGCCATGTGGCATGGGGTGTCAAGCGTGATCTTTCTTGCGCAGAGCCTGTTGGGCTTGGTTGCGTTGTGGCGTTTCCGCTGAGCAGTGCCGAAGTTTCAGCGGCCACAGTGTCAGCGACGTTTGGCGTGCGGCTTCGCGCGTGTGTTGCGTGTCGAGGCACTGCGCGGGGTGCGGGCGCGCGCGCTGGCCGGTGTTTTTCGCGCACCACCACCATTGGCGGCGGGCCGGGCAGGGCGCCGAACAGGTGGTTTCGCGGTCTGCTCCGGTTCAGGCGTTTCGCGCCACAGAATAAGGATGTTGCCGATATGTTGCACCGCCGCGGCGCCGGTTTGCTTACAGATTTCGTGCATCCACGCAGCGCGTTGATGGCGGTCCACGCCGTAGACGCGAACCTTGATCAGCGCGTGCGCAGCCAGGTTGCGTTCGATTTCGGTCAGGACGGCCGGCGTCAGGCCGTTGCCCGCGATACTGACCACCGGATGCAGGTGATGTGCCTGGGCGCGCAGCGTGCGTCGGAGGTCGGGGGTCAGGTCGGGCATCTCATGTTCCAACTCGGAAAGGGCGCGATTTTACTCTCATGAAGCGCAGCAAGACCAGCAAGGCATGGATGCGCGAGCATCTCAACGACACCTACGTACAGCAGGCGAAGGCGTCGGGTTACCGCGCGCGCGCGGCCTTCAAACTGACCGAAATCGACGACAAGGACAAGCTCATCCGTGCCGGCATGACGGTTGTCGATCTGGGCGCCGCGCCGGGTTCGTGGAGCCAGGTGGCGGCGGCGCGAGTCGGTTCGCATGGGCGGGTATTTGCGCTCGACTTGCTCGAGATTGCGCCGATCCGCGGCGTGCGCTTCATCCAGGGCGACTTTCAGGATGAGGCAATCCTTCGCGAAGTCGAAGCTGCGCTCGGCGGTCAGGCGGTTGACCTTGTGATTTCCGATATGGCCCCCAATATCTCAGGTGTCAGCGTTGCCGATCAGGCACGGGCAATTTATTTATGCGAGTTGGCACTCGATTTCGCGCTCCACCATCTCAAGCCCAATGGCAATCTGCTCGTCAAGGTATTTCAGGGCAGTGGCTTCGATGACTTTCGCCACGCCATGCAGCAGTCCTTTGCTTCCGTGGTAGTGCGCAAACCCGCGGCATCTAGGGATCGCAGCACCGAGGTTTATTTGCTCGGCAAGGGATTGCGCGCTGCGTGATATGTGATCGCTATGATCCCGTTCGCTTTACCTGCGGGAACGTTCGCTAATAGAATGGGTCAGCTTAAGAGTGCCCCTTCTGGGCTACCGAGGATATCTCGTTGAACAATCTTTTCAAAAATCTTGCGATCTGGATGGTAATCGGCATCGTTCTGATGACCGTTTTCAACCAGTTCAACACGCGGCAGATGGCGCAAAACACTGTCGAGTATTCACAGTTCATGCAGGACGCCAAGGCTGGCCGGATCAGCAAAGTGCTGGTGGACGGGCGCGTCGTGCGGGCAACTACGCAAGAAGGGCGCTCGATCACCGTCTACACGCCGGGCACGCAGGATCTGTGGATGGTTTCCGATCTCATGCGCTACGGCGTCGAGGTGGTGGCGAGCAAGCCGGAGGAAGAGCAGTCCTTTCTCATGAGCATCTTCGTATCGTGGTTCCCGATGCTGCTGCTAATCGGCGTGTGGATTTTCTTCATGCGCCAGATGCAGGGCGGTGGACGCGGCGGCGCTTTCTCGTTCGGTAAGTCGAAAGCGCGCATGCTTGACGAATCGACCAACACGATCACCTTTGCCGACGTGGCGGGGTGCGACGAGGCCAAGGAAGAAGTGGCCGAACTGGTCGAATTCCTGCGCGATCCGTCAAAATTTCAGAAACTTGGCGGACGTATCCCGAAAGGCGTGTTGATGGTCGGTTCGCCGGGTACCGGTAAGACCTTGCTCGCCAAGGCGATTGCCGGCGAGGCCAAGGTGCCGTTTTTCAGTATTTCCGGTTCCGATTTCGTCGAGATGTTCGTCGGTGTCGGTGCCGCGCGCGTGCGCGATATGTTCGAGCAGGCCAAAAAGCAGGCGCCGTGCATCATCTTTATTGACGAGATCGATGCGGTCGGCCGTCAGCGTGGCGCGGGCATGGGCGGCGGCAACGACGAACGTGAGCAGACACTCAACCAGTTGCTGGTCGAGATGGACGGCTTTGAAGGCACCGTTGGCACCATCGTAATCGCCGCTACTAACCGTCCCGACGTGCTCGATCCGGCACTGCTGCGCCCCGGCCGATTCGACCGCCAGGTGGTCGTGCCCTTGCCCGACATTCGCGGTCGCGAGCAGATCCTGCGTGTTCACATGCGCAAGGTGCCGGTGGCGCCGGACGTCGAGCCATTGGTGCTGGCACGCGGTACGCCGGGCATGTCCGGCGCCGATCTGGCCAACCTGGTCAACGAAGCGGCCCTGTTCGCCGCGCGCGCCAGCAAGCGCCTGGTGGACATGGACGACTTCGAGGACGCCAAGGACAAGATCATGATGGGCGCCGCGCGCCGCTCGGTGGTGATGCCCGAAGAGGAGCGCCGCAATACGGCCTATCACGAGTCGGGCCATGCGGTGGTCGCCAAGCTGCTCGACAAGACTGATCCGGTCCACAAGGTGACGATCATCCCGCGTGGGCGCGCACTCGGCGTGACCATGCAGTTGCCGTCCGAAGATCGCTACAGCCAGGACCGCGAGCGTCTAATGCAGACCATCGCGGTACTGTTCGGCGGGCGCATTGCCGAAGAGATCTTCATGAAGCAGATGACCACCGGCGCCTCCAACGATTTTCAGCGCGCCACCGACTTGGCGCGTCGCATGGTGACACAGTGGGGTATGTCGGATGTGCTCGGGCCGATGGTCTACGGCGAGGAGGAAGGCGAGATTTTCCTCGGCCGCCAGGTGACGACGCACAAGAACATGTCCGAGTCGACGATGCAGAAGGTCGATGCCGAGATTCGCCGCATCCTTGACCAGCAATATGCACTGGCCCGGGAGTTGATCGAGAAGAACTCGGACAAGGTCGAGGCGATGACCAAGGCACTGCTCGAATGGGAGACCATCGATGCGGCGCAAATCGACGAAATCATGGCAGGCCGTCCGCCAAGCCCGCCGAAACCGGCCACCGACTTGCCCAAACGACCGGGCGACGACAGTACGCCCGACGCTGCACCGACGGCGCCTGCACCCGCAGGCTGAGTTCGTGCGGTAGCAAAGATGGCCGGCCTGTGTGCCGGCCATTTTCTTGTCGACAGTCCTACGTTTTGTCCCTGGAAAAGGAATCGTTCATGTCCATGCCCACCGTGCGCTATTCCGTCGAACCCGCAGATCTTGCCGGCCATCTGTTTTCGGTGCATTGCCGGATCGATTCGCCTTCGCCCACGGGCCAGCGTCTATGGCTTCCAGCGTGGATCCCCGGCAGCTACATGATTCGTGACTTTGCCCGCAACATCGTCACCATCGAAGCGCGCAACAGCGACGGCGAAGTGCCGCTCGAAAAGGTCGACAAGCACACCTGGCTGACGCATCCGCTGCCCGAGGGCGAGGCGCTCGACGTGCGCTACACGGTCTATGCGTGGGACCTGTCCGTGCGCACGGCGCACCTCGACCAGACGCACGGCTTCTTTAACGGCACCAGCCTGTTCCTCGCGGTGGCGGGCAAAGAGGCGGAACCGTGTCTGG
>CBDULG010000071.1:0-12260 GCA_965367985.1 uncultured Rhodocyclaceae bacterium | reverse complement strand
GCGCATCTCCAGCCAGCTTCAGGCTTGGGTGAGCGAAGCTGCGGAGCAGTTGAATATCACCTCGGTATGGCAGCTGTGTTGCGACCATCTCAAACACATCCTCGCCGCAATCGGCCCGCCGCCAACGCTCCACTTGCTGTCAGATCATCCACATGGGGTGGGCTAACTGCGGTTTTTAGGTTCAAGGAACTGGACGGGCTCGGCGACGCTCTCGCTCCGCTTGTTGACGCCTGCATGCAACACGACACCGTGACGCTTGTGTTCGGAGCCAAAGACACCGAACACAATAACGCCGTGGCGCTCAGGGACTATCTGGAAACCTGTGCGAAGTCACGTTGATCCGTGCGCAACTCACTTTTCCTGAATTCGGCTGAGGTAGTCGATCAGGGCAAGGATCCGTGTGCGCACATGCATTTCCATGGTGTGCGGCATGTCCATGTAATACTCGGAGGCGCGCAGGCTGTCGCTGATGTAATCCCGGCCCCAGATCGGCATCGCGCGCTCGCCATGCATTTTCACGGCCGCGCGCCCATCGATAACGGAATAGACATGCTCGAACGGAAACACGCCGCCGTTGTTCTTTGAGAGCACGGTGAGGTCAGAAGGCGCGATCTTGAGCACGTCAACCACGCTGCCATCGCCCTTGGCGCCGGCGCCGTGGCACACCGCGCATTTGGCCTCGAACTCCTGCTTGCCCAGATCGTATTTCATCTCGTCGGCAGCCACCGTGGCGCTACCCAAGAGCGACGTGGCCATCACCAAGAAACGAATCGTCTTTGTCTTCATCGATGAATTCCTCGCAAATGCGCCGGGGCCGCTACCGAGCGGCAATCAAACCCCGGCGCGGCATGCCATACGGGACCGGGACATCGCGCCCGGGGCTTGCCTTATTTCTCCTGAATGCGATCGAGATAGTCGATCAGCGCCAGGATGCGGCCCCGAATATAGACTTCCATGGTGGGCGGCAACTCGGCGTCATCCGCGGCGGCGCGCAGACCGGCGCGGGCATAGTGGCTGCCCCAGACAGGCATGTCGCGGTCGCCGTGCGCCTTCACAAGATGGCGACCGTCGACGATGTCGTAGATGCGCTCAAACGGAAATACACCGCCGTTGTTTTTTCTGAGCATGGTCAAGTCCGTCGGCGCAGTGTTGAGCGACGCGGCAACGCTGCCGCCACCTTTGGCATCGACGCCATGGCAGGCCGCACACTTGTCCCGGAATTCACGCTTGCCGAAGTCGTAGTCGCTGGCGTCACCCGCCAACACGCCGTTGCCGGCACCCGCGATCACCAGGGCAGAAAAAAATAGACGCATCTTCTTCATTTTCATGGCTTCCTCCTCGTAGAAAAACGTACTTGAATCAGTCAATAGCGCCGCCAGAGGCGGGCGCGCCGGCGCGCCTCAGTCCACCTGAATTCGGCTGAGGTAGTCAACCAAGGCAAGAATGTAGGCACGCACGCGCATTTCGGTGGAACGTGGCAGGTCGAAGTAGAAGTCTGCCGCGGTCCGGCCTTCGCGGGCGTAGGAGCTTCCCCAGATCGGCATGTCACGGTCGCCGTGTGACTTCACCACCGAACGGCCATCGATCACCCCGTAGACATGATCGACGGGGAACACGCCGCCATTGTTCTTCGCCAGCATGGTCAGATCCGTCGGCTGCGTCTTCAAGAACTCGGCAAAGCTGCCATTGCCCTTGCCGCTGAGTCCGTGACACGTCGCGCACTTGTTCTCGTACTCGAACTTGCCGATATCGAATCGCTGATGGTCGTCGGCGGCCAGCACGGCGCTGCTTGCGCCAAACACCATTGCGGCCGAAATACATGAACGAATCGCTTTCGCATCCATGGAATTCTCCTTGCCAAAAACCCTACTCCTATATCAAGTATAGGCCGCCAAGCACGATAGTCAAATATAAGATTTTTCTAATAAAATCGATATGCAAGAATGGCTTGCCGTCGGTCTCGGCGCCGCGCATCCAGCGCAGTAACGCGCTTTTTCCGAAGACCATGGATAGAGCGCATGCTCCACGCCCTACATATCGGCATCACGCGTCTGCTGCCACCGAGCGTTCTACGCGTGATTCACTGCTGTATAGCTGTTCGCGCTCCGAACAGAACGCGACACGCGTCTAGCGCGAAGCAGTAGGCGCGATGATTGGTGCGGCGCCAGGTGACGGCAGAGGCGGCAGAGGCGGGAGAATCGATTCGATCGGGTCGTCCGCGCGCAAGGGCGTCGGTGGGGGCAAGTCGTCCTCGACCAGCGACGACTCGATCAGCAGCGTCACGCGGCGGTTGCGCGAGCGCCCGTCCTCGCTGTCGTTGCCGGCCACCGGACGTTCTTGTCCGTAGCCCGCAGCGGTGAGGCGCGCCGGATCGACGCCGGTGTCGACGAACAGGCGCACCACGCTCGACGCACGCGACGCCGACAACTCCCAGTTGGAGGGAAAACGGTATGTACTGATCGGCACGTCGTCGGTATGCCCTTCGACGATAACCGGAAAATCAGCCCCGGCCAGCACCTGCGCGACGGCCTCGAGTACGCCCACGGCTGGATCGCCGAGTGCCGCCTCGCCGGGTGAAAACAGCACTTCGGCATTGATCTCCACCTTGATGCCGGTGGCGCCTTCGGTGACGCTCACCTGCCCGCCGTCGGCGAGCGGCTGCAACGCGCGGCGGATTTCGTCAGCCATGTCGCGCACGCGCTTGATGGTTTCCTCGCGCGCTTGCTGAATCGCCGGGTCGACCTGCGGCCTCTGCACGACCGTCGGTTTGGACACAATCTGCGGTCGCGGGGCGGCGACGGGCTCTATCAGCATTTCCTCGCCGGCGGTGGTGACGCTCACGCTGCGAAAGGCCTGCACAATCGACTCGGAAAGCACACGGTACTTACCCTCGTTGATCGAACTGAGCGAATACATGACAACGAAGAACGCGAACAGCAAGGTAACGAAATCCGCATACGAGACGAGCCAGCGTTCGTGATTTTCGTGATTCTCGTGTTCTTCAACTTCCTTGCGGCGTCGCGCCATGACTCCGTCCATCCAAATACGATTGCCTCTCCGCCGTGTCCGGGGATGGCCAACTTGCCATGAAAATATACGGCACCGGGCGCCATGCCCTTGAGTTGAACAAACCGCGTTTCCTTGAGCAGTTCGCCGCCGGGCACGCTTCACCGCGCGCAGGGCTGGATCGTCGGCAGCCGGCCGGCAATCCCATGTTCGTATCGGCGCCCCCGACTGCCAGATCGATGCGGACCGCCAGTGTCTGCCCGCCCTCTGCCCGGTGCGGCCGTGTCTGTCGTCCGGCGCTTCCAACACGTGCCCGAACACCCTGTCATCAGAATGCTCCTTGTCACCTGTGTAAGCCCTGGATACATCCCCCGGCGTCCTTGCCCGGGGCGACGAAACGGACTTCGCCGCCGCTCACGCCCGCGTAACGCGGTCACTGCCTTGTCCTGAGTCGTAAAATCGTGCGAGCGCGGAGAGTCGCCACGCGCGACCGTGCTTTCCACCCGTGTTTTCGTTTCGTGGCAGCCATTTCCTGCCAGCCCCGCTTTACCGGCCTTTACACAACACTGACCGGGTTTAACCCGCCGTTGACCCACAATTTCGTCATATCGATGCCAAGCCCGTAAAATGCATTTTGCATACGGCGTCAACCGACATAATGCGACTTATCATGAACGCCGCCAATACGCATTCCATCCGCAGCGACATCGCCCGAACCTTCACGCGTACGGCACCATCCCGCACGCCGCGGACAGCGACACCGATTCGCCGGGAACACGGCGACCGTCCGTCGGCCGGTGCCCCCGGCAGACCAGACTTCTCGATTTCAGCGATATGAAAACCGCGCCTCCAATGCACTTGAAGGTCTCCGGCCGACTGGGTGCCGGCGTGCTCGCGCTGCTGCTCTCGGGCTGTGCCGCGCTGGGCCCGGACTATCGGGTACCGGCCAGTGCGACGCCGGACGCGTGGCACACTGCGGTGGCCGCAAGCCAAGCCGACGACCAAGTGACGATCGAACGCTGGTGGCAACAGCTCGGTGACGCGCAGCTGAGCGCGCTGATCGAGCAAGCCCTGCGCGCAAATCCGGATCTTCTCTCCGCCCGCGCCGCTGTACAGGCCTCGCGCGCGCTGGAACGCGTAGCGACGGCCGGGCGGGTGCCAAGCGTTGGCGCTTCGGGCGCGAGCAGTGCCAGCCGCAGTGGCGACGCGTCGGTGAGTGAAAGCTGGACCGCGGGATTCGATGCGAGCTGGGAGCTCGATGTGTTCGGCGGTGTGCGCCGCGGCGTCGAAGCGGCGCGCGCCGATCGCGAGGCGGCCAGCGCAAATCTGGCCAACACGCACGCCTCGCTGGCCGCCGAGGTGGCGCTGAACTATGTGACGCTGCGCACCGATCAGGCGCGACTGGCGATTGCGCGTCGCAACCTCGCCACCCAGCAGGAAACCCTGCAACTGACCGACTGGCGCGCCCAGGCCGGTCTGGCCAGTTCGGTCGATGTCGAGCAGGCACGCACCAACACCGAACAGACGCGGGCGCAGATCCCCAGCCTGCAGACGAGCATCGCCAGTGCCGCCAATCGTCTCGCGGTGCTCACCGGCGACGTGCCCGGGACGCTGCAAACAACGCTGGCCGAAGGCGGCCTGCCGGCATTGCCGACCGCGCTCGCCGTCAGCATTCCAGCCGAGGTGCTGCGCCAGCGACCCGATGTACAGGCCGCCGAACGCCAACTGGCAGCCGAGACGGCACGCATTGGCGTGGCCGAGGCGACGCGCTGGCCGGAATTTAACCTGAGCGGTTCGATCGGCCTCGAGGCCGCCACCTTTGGGGCGCTCGACAACGGCGCCTCGGTCGTGCGCTCGCTGGCCGCCGGCATTAGCGGTGTGTTGTTCGACGGCGGCGCGTTGCGTGCGCGGGTCGATCAGCAGACGGCGGTGCGCGAGCAGAGTCTGCAGAACTATCGCAGCGCGGTGCTGACCGCGCTCGAAGATGTCGAGAACGCCCTGAGCGCACTGGACAACTCCGCGCAACGACGTGACGCACTGGCCGCCGCGAGCACCGCGGCGCGCAACGCTAACCTGCTGGCGGCTGATCGCTACCGCAGCGGCCTGATCGATTTCAGCACCGTGCTTGAAACCGAGCGCAGCCTGCTCAGCACGGAAGACAGCCTGGCCAGCGCCGAAGGCGAGCGCCTGACCGCACTGATCCAACTCTACAAGGCGCTGGGCGGCGGCTGGTCGTCCGACGACATCACCGATAATCCGCAGGAAACGCCCTCATGAACGCACCCGAACATCGCGGCACACAAGCCGCCATCGCACCGGCCGCCATTCTCGATGTGACCACGCAGAAGCCCCGTCGCCGGCGCGGATGGCTGGTAGCGGCCGTCGTGCTGCTGCTGGGCGTTGGCGCTTACGCACTGTATGGAGGTAATGGCACGGCCGCCGCCGTGCACTACCAGACCAGTGCCGTCGAACGCGGGCATCTGGTGGTCACGGTGTCGGCCACCGGCACGCTGGAGCCGACCAACCAGGTGGATGTCGGCAGCGAACTGTCCGGCACCATCGAGGAAGTCTTCGTCGATGACAACAGCCGCGTCAGCGAGGGGCAGGTCCTCGCCCGGCTCGATGTGTCGAAGCTCGAGGACCAGGTGGCCAACGCGAGCGCCGCGGTCAAGGTGGCCGAGGCCAGTGTGCGCCAGGCGAACGCCACGGTGCAGGAGTCGGGCGCCAACCTGGCGCGGCTGCGCGAGGTGTTCAAACTCTCCGGCGGCAAGGTGCCATCGAAGACCGAGATCGAAACGGCTGAGGCGACGCGTGCCCGCGCCCAAGCCAACCTTGCCAGCGCACAGGCCGGCGTGCTGCAGGCCAAGGCCACGCTGCGCACCAACGAAACCAACCTCGCCAAGGCGTCCATCCGCTCGCCGATCGACGGTGTGGTGTTGTCGCGCGCGGTCGAGCCGGGCCAGACAGTGGCGGCGTCCCTGCAGGTGGCGACGCTGTTTACCCTGGCCGAAGACCTGTCGAAGATGGAGCTGCAGGTCAAGGTCGATGAGGCCGACGTCGGTCAGGTCAGGGAAGGGCAGCATGCCAGCTTCACCGTCGATGCCTACACGGATCGCCGCTATCCTGCGGATATCACCCGCGTGAGCTATGGCGCGACCACCACCGATAACGTCGTCACCTATCTGACCACCCTGCAGGTGGCGAACGAGGATCTCAGCCTGCGACCCGGCATGACCGCCACCGCCGAGATCACCACGCTGGACAAGGACGACGTGCTGCTGGTGCCCAATGCCGCATTGCGCTTCACCCCCGCGGCTGCACCTGCCGAGCCCAAGCAGAGCCTGATTTCCAGCCTCATGCCGCGCCCGCCGCGCCAGGCCAAGACGGTCAAGGTGCAGGACACCGCAGCCGGCGAGCGTTCGGTGTGGGTGCTGCGCGACGGCCAGCCGCAAGCGGTCGCCGTGAAAACGGGCGCCACCAACGGCCGGCTGACCGAGGTCGTGTCCGGTGAACTGACGGCCGGCATGGCGGTGATCACCGAGTCGGTGAGCGGCGCGCCATGAGCAACATGACCGACACCCCGGCCGCGCTGATCCGCCTGGCCGGCATCACCAAGACCTACGGCAGCGGGCCGGCGGCATTTCAGGCGCTGCGTGGCGTCGACCTCAGTATCGATGCAGGCGAGTTCGTCGCCGTGATGGGGCCAAGTGGTTCGGGAAAATCGACGGTGATGAACATCCTCGGTTGCCTCGACACGCCGAGCACGGGTACCTACCAGTTTCAGGGGGTGCACGTCGAAACCATGAACCGCAACCAGCGGGCGCTGCTGCGGCGGCATTTCCTTGGTTTCGTCTTCCAGGGCTTCAACCTGCTGGGGCGCACCTCGGCGCTGGAAAACGTCGAGCTGCCCTTGCTTTATCGCGGCGAGCCCGTGGTGTCGCGTCATGCCGCCGCGCGCAGCGCGCTGGCCCAGGTGGGCCTCGACGGCTGGGAAGACCACACCCCGGGGGAACTCTCCGGCGGTCAGCAGCAGCGCGTCGCCATCGCCCGCGCCATCGTCACTAATCCAACGGTACTGCTCGCCGACGAACCGACCGGCAACCTCGACAGCCAGCGCAGTATCGAGATCATGAAATTGCTTGCCGATCTCAACCGCGAACGCGGCATCACAATTCTGATGGTGACGCACGAACCGGACATGGCGGCTTTCGCACACCGAAGGGTGCACTTCGTCGATGGCCGGGTGGACAGCGACGTGCGCCAGCCGTCGATGGGGGCGAACGCATGATCTGGAACACCTTGCTGCTCGCCTTGCGCGAGATCCGCCGCAATCTGCTGCGATCTTTCCTCACCATTCTCGGCATTGTCATCGGCGTGGGGGCGGTGATCACCATGGTGACGCTGGGCAACGGCGCCACGCGCTCGATCTCCGACCAGGTGCAGAGCCTCGGCAGCAACCTGCTGATGGTCCGCCCCGGCCAGCGCATCGGGCCGGGCGGCAGCGCCGGGGCGCCCGAGTTCAAGATTGCCGATGTGCAGGCCATCTCGACCCAGGTGACGGGCGTCAAGGCGGTCGCGCCGGTGGCGCAAAAGGCGGTTTCGCTGGTGGTCGGCGCGCGCAACTGGTCGAGCGTCGCCACCGGCAGCACGCGCGATTATTTCACCGCGTCAAGCTGGACGTTGAGCGCCGGGCGCATCTTCACCGAGGCCGAGGAGCGCGGCGGCAAGGCGGTGTGCGTCATCGGCGCCACCCTACAGCGCGAACTGTTCAACGGCGGCGATCCGCTCGGCGAATCGATGCGCGTGGCCGACTTCTCCTGCCAGGTCATCGGCGTGCTCGATTCCAAGGGCCAGTCGGCCTTCGGCTCCGATCAGGACGACACCATCGTGATGCCGATCCGCACCGTTCAGCGCCGCCTCACCGGCGACCAGGATGTACGCACGATTCTCGTCTCGGCCAGCGCCAGCGGCGCCACCGATGCGGTCAAGGCGCGGGTCGAGACGCTGCTGCGCGAACGACGCAAGATCGGCGACAACGAAGACGACAACTTCAACGTGCTCGACACCAAGCAGATCGCCCAAACGCTGTCGTCGACCACCCAAATCATGACCACCTTGCTTGGCGCGGTGGCGGCAGTCAGCCTGCTGGTGGGCGGCATCGGCATCATGAACATCATGTTGGTGTCGGTCACCGAGCGCACACGCGAGATCGGCATCCGCCTGGCGATCGGCGCGCTCGAACACGAGGTGTTGCTGCAATTCCTCATCGAGGCCGTGGTGTTGTCCAGCCTCGGCGGGCTGGTCGGCGTCATGCTCGCCACCGCCGCCTCGCTCGGTCTGTCGTCGCTGATGAGTATTCCGTATCTGTTCGATCCGGCCATCAACGTGTTGTCGTTCGGGATTTCGGCCTTGATCGGCGTGGTGTTCGGCTACTTTCCAGCGCGACGCGCCGCACGGCTTGACCCGATCGACGCCTTGCGGCACGAGTAAGCATCGAGGCCGGGCTCGAACTCACTGCTGTCAGCCGACGCCTGCGACGATGGCGCTTTATCTATCCGGCCGGTATTTGGCCGATCCACCAATCAAGCGCTTGCCACGATCACCCGCGCGTGCGAGCGACTTCGGCTCATGCACGCTGATCGGCGCACTACCTGGGTGAGCTTCGTCGTTTGCACAGAAGAAGACGCCCAACCCGGCGACTACAAGAAATCGGGGACGTTCGACGCCCGGCGACCGTCAGCTATCGCAGCCCTGCAACCGGCTTTCGATGATGCGCGGATTGTCGCAGTTGCCGGTGCATACCAAGCCGTCGACCCGCGTCGTGGTCGTAGGTTCGGCAGACGAAGGAAGCCCAACATCCCGGTGGTCGCCAAATGTTGGGCTTCGCTGCGCTCTGCCCAACCTACGCGGATTGGCGGAATTATCGAGACTCTGCGACGTCCGTAGCCCGGATGCAGTATCTTTGTAGGGTGCGATAGCCGCCGGGCATTGCACCGTATGGTGATCGCTTGATGCAGTGCCCGCAGGTTCTGCGTCCGCTTGATCGCGGACTCCGGCGCCGATTGCCGGTGGGTTAAGCCGGCTTGCTGGCGCATAACAATCAGTCAATGATTTTCCGGCTGGTCGTCAGGTACTGCTCCCCCGCAGAGTGCACGGTACTCGTATCCGCACGCTCGGACGCCTTGTGCACTTTCTCCAGGGTTTCTTTCAACGCATCCAGTTCGTCGTCAAGCTTTTCCAGAGCATTTTCAAGCGTGTATGTCAGTTGGTGAACGTCGTTCATCGCCACAGGCGTCAGCTCGCCCGTCAGTAGTTGCTCCAGTTTCTTGTTGTATTCCGAAAGGTTGACCATCGCCTGCTCCAGCGTATCCGAGGGTTCGCCTTTGAAATGTTCGGGATCATTGGCTATTGCCGGGGAGGCGATCAGCAGTGAAATGGCGGCGGCGGCGGCAAATTGGTGAAGGCGTTTCATGGCGAATCCTTTTCGCTAGTGTAATGAGAACTATTCGCAATCATACTTGATGGCGCCACGATTGTGTCGTTGGCGCACTATTGGCAAACAAGGAAATACGAAACGAGCAAGCACAGGGTGTGCATGGTGAGACACACGCGCCAACCGCAACGCGCGATCCGCGGCGCCGCACGCATCGATCGACAAGCCCCCACCGCTGCGCAGGCGGCAGACGATACGCCGTGAATCGCTCAACAGCTTCGTAGATTGACCAGACGAAGGAAGCCCAACATCCCGGTGATTGCAAAACGTTGGGCTTCGCTGCGCTCTGCCCAACCTACCCGGATTGGCGGAATTGTCGAGGCTCCGCGACGTTCGTAGCCCGGATGCAGCGCAGCGGAATCCGGGACCGGCGTTCGATCGGCGCCGATTCCCGGATTGCGGCCTTTGGCCTGCATCCGGGCTACGCGTTCGCCTTCAGCTATCGTAGCCCTGAAGCCGGCTTTCGATGATGCGCGGGTTGTCGCCGTTGGCGATGCAGACCAGGCCGTCGACCAGCAACTCGCGTTGCGACACCAGGCGGCCGACATGGGCGAGCAGCTTTTTTGCCGCGGGCAGGAAGATGAGGTTGGCCGAGCCGACGCCGTAGATCGTGGCGACGAAGGCGACCGCGATGCCGGCGCCAAGCCTGGAGGGGTCGGAGAGGTTTTCCATGACGTGGATGAGCCCCATCACGGCGCCGAGAATGCCGATCGTCGGTGCGTAGCCGCCGGCCGATTCCCAGATGCGGGCGCCGTGCTTCATGCGCCCTTCCCAGGCGTCGATTTCCACTTCGAGAATTTCGCGCAGGCGCTCGGGTTCGACCCCGTCGACGAGCAGTTCGATGCCCTTGCGCGTGAAGCCGTCATTGACCGTTTCGAGCTGGTTTTCGAGCGCCAGCAGACCTTCGCGGCGGGCCACCGTGCTCCAGCCGACGACCTGTGCAACCAGCGCTTCGTGGGATGTGACGGGCGGCTTGAAGATCCACTTTGCCATGCCGATGCCGTCCTTGAAGACGCGCAGGGGACTTTGCAGCATGACGGCACCGAGCGTGCCGCCGATGACGATCATGAAGGCCGTCGGTTGAACCAGCGAGCTGATATGCCCGCCTTCGAGCACCTGCCCGACCAGAATCGCGGCCACGCCGAGCGTCAGGCCGATCAGGCTGATGCTGTCCATGCCGGCGCCCCGCTATCCGGCGCTCAGGCTGCTGCGGCGCGTTTGGGCGGGCGGCCACGGCGCGGCTTGGTCGCCGCCTGGGTGCCGTGAATGCGCGAACGCAGGCGGGCAACAGCCTGGCTGTGCAGCTGACACACGCGCGACTCCGAGACGCCCATCACCTCACCAATCTCGCGCAGGTTGAGATCTTCGTCGTAGTACAGCCCCATCACCATTTTTTCGCGCTCGGGCAGATCGTCGATCGCCTTGACGAGCGTTTCGCGCTTGTCCTGATCGATCAGCGCGTCGAGCGGATCGCCCTCGTGTCCGACCGCGTGGCGCTCGAAAAAGTCGTCGTCGGCGCCTTCGGTGAAATCCTCGAAATACACCAATTGATGGCCACGCGCGTCTTGCAGCATCTTTTGGTATTCCGTTAGCGGCAGGCCAAGCGCCTCGGCCAGTTCCAATTCGCTCGGCGGCCGGCCCTGCGTCTGCTCCAGTTCATGGATGGCTTTTTCGATGCGGCGCATGTCGCGGCGCAGGCTGCGCGGCAGCCAGTCGTTCTCGCGCAGGCCGTCGAGCATGGCGCCGCGAATGCGCTGCACGGCATAGGTTTCGAACTGCGCGCCGAGGCCTTCCTCGTAACGCCCAATGGCGTCGAGCAGGCCGATCATGCCGTTCTGGATGATGTCATCGACCTGCACGCTGGCGGGCAACTTGGCCATCAGGTGGTAGGCGATGCGTTTGACCAGTGGCGCGTATTGCGTCACCAGCTGATCTCGATCCAGGGTGCCGGATGCTGTGTACATACGTGGATCCGTTCAAGAGGTTGCAGCACACTCGGGTGCACTATTTGCTTCTAGGCATCTGCCATGAAGCCCGATGGTCTTCATTCTCCGCAGCGCGCGGGATGCGCTTCGCTGGAATAGGCGGGTTTCTTCCCCGCATTTCTTCGCCGCGTTTGTTTCGTGTGCGCTACGTCACAGCGCGTCGATCAACGCCGCGCGTCCGACCCGGCGCTATGACGCCAGCCTTGCAGTCGGCGCAGGAAAGCGGCCTCGGCATCGTGCTCGGCGGTCGCGCCGGCGTCTTCGAGCAACGGCTCGGCCAGATCGTCGCGCTCGATCTCGCCGACCCAGCGCAACGGAATGCCCACGCAGCCGTGCACCAGCGTTTCCAGCTGATGAAAGAACGCCCTGGCGTCATCTCGGTCGCGCGCCTGGGCCACCGCGACATGCATCGAACCGGCGCCATGAGCCGACAAGGCCTTGATGCAGGTGAAGGCCTCGGTAGCACCGCGGCCACTCGCCTCGGCCACCAGCAGGCGGCGCGGCGCGGCGAACACGAAAGGCGACGGCACGGCACCGCAGGGTGGCGAGGCGTGAACCAGCATGAAACGGGTACGACGCTGCAGCGCCCGCACATGGCCGATCAGCCGCTCACGTCGCGTGTCGTCGAGCAGCGGCAAGGCCATCGCCGCGGCGCTGACCGGGAGACGGCCCATGAGCCCGTCGACGGGTTGCAGCAGGCCTTCGAGGCGGCAACGGTCGTCGAGCACATGCAGCAGATCGCCGCTTGCCGCATGGCCCCAGACGCTTGCCAGACT
>CBDULG010000070.1:0-12296 GCA_965367985.1 uncultured Rhodocyclaceae bacterium | reverse complement strand
CTGGCGGAGAGGGTGGGATTCGAACCCACGTGCCGGGTTTCCCCGACCATCCGATTTCGAGTCGGCGCCGTTATGACCACTTCGGTACCTCTCCGGTGCGCGGACCCAAGCCCGCGCGAAGGCTGCGGATTATAGTTGCCCTGCCCGCTTTCGGCAAGTGCGCGGCGCGTGCTCATGGCATCTGCTGGCGCATCTCACCAGGACTGCGGAGCGCATTGCCCGAATGCTTCGGACGGGCCACAATCGGTGCGTCGAATCGTCGCGGAGCCGATGTGCGAAGCTGGGTGTTTTTGTTGCTGGTCGCATTGCTTGCCGGTTGTCAGCGGGGCGATCCGCCGGTTGCGGTCGACTATCAGACGCTCGGTGAATTACGCGTTGCAACGCGGCTCGATGCTTTTTCGTATCGCGGCGGCAAGGGCGCAGACGCGGGCGGCTACGAGCACGATCTGCTGATCGAGCTTGGCAACGACTTGGGCGTGCCGGTGCGCTTTCGGGTTTATTCGAGCACGGCGCGGGTACTCGATGCGGTACGCGATGGCGATGTGCATCTGGCCGCGGCGGCGCTCGGTCAGAACGGCGCCACAGAAAAGATTCAATGGACGCCGCCGATCCGCAAGTTCTCGTTGATCGTGGCGTCGACCGCTGCGCGGAGCAAGGAAATCCGCACGCCGCAGGACCTTGCCGGGCGCACCGTGGCCGCGCGGCGCGGCGCGCTCGCGGCGCAACGGCTGCGCGAACTGCAAAGCACCGTGCCAACGATGAAAATCGAGCTGAAGACGGGTTGGTCGGACGCGCAATTGTTGGCCGCGGTCGCCGATGGCCAACTCGCGCTGGTCGCCACCAACGAAGCGCAGCTCGCGCTGGCGGCGGCGCTACAGCCCGAACTGGAGCGCGCGGTGCAGTTGCCGGGCGCCGCTTCGATGGCTTGGGCACTGTCGGAGAATGCGCCGCAGTCCCTTGTGGACACGCTGTCGGCCTTCATCCAGAAAGCGCGGGCAGATGGGCTGTTGGCGCGCCTCGAGGACCGTTATCTGGGGCATGTGCGCCGGCTGGACGAGGCGGACATCACCGCGTTTATCGAACGCACCCAGTCGCGCCTGCCGCAATTCCAATCGATGTTCGAATCCGCTGGTCAGGAAACCGGTGTCGATTGGCGGCTACTCGCGGCGATGGGCTATCAGGAATCGCAATGGGATCCGCTCGCCGTGTCGCCCACCGGCGTGCGTGGCCTGATGATGCTCACCGACGATACGGCGGAACGCATGGGCGTGGACGACCGTCACGACGCAGCGCAGAGCATTCTCGGTGGCGCCAAATACTTTTCGCTGATGCGCGAATCGATTCCCGAAAACGTCGCCGAGCCCGATCGGACCTGGATGGCGATTGCCGCCTACAACCTCGGGCTGGGTCACCTGCGCGGCGCACTTCAGATTGCCAACAAGATGGGCCGCGACAATACGACGTGGGTATCGATGCGCCGGGTGCTGCCGCTGATGTCGAAACCGAGCTTTGCGCGCCGCCTGCGCGCCGGCCCGGCACGTGGTGGCGAGGCGGTGATCATGACCGAAAACGTGCGCGCGTTTTACGACATCCTGCGCCGCCTCGGCACCGACGGCGGGAGCGCATCCTCGGCGCTCACGCCGATCGCGCGCGCCACTGCGCCTTGATCACAGCGCCACCCTTCAGGGCGCCGGCGTGAGCACCTCGACGCCGCCCATGTAGGGATGCAACACCGCCGGCACGACCACCGATCCGTCGTCCTGTTGGTAATTTTCGAGCACCGCGACGAGCGTCCGACCGACTGCCAGGCCCGAACCGTTGAGCGTGTGCAGCCAGCCCTTGTTGCCCCGCGCGTCCTTGAAACGCGCGCGCATGCGGCGCGCCTGAAAATCGCCGCAGTTGGAGCATGAGGAAATTTCGCGGTAGGTGTCTTGCGCTGGCAACCACACTTCGAGGTCGTAGGTCTTGGTGGCCGAAAAGCCCATGTCGCCCGTGCACAGCACGATCTTGCGATAAGGCAGTTCGAGCGCCTGAAGTATCGCCTCGGCATGGCCAGTGAGTTCTTCCAGCGCGTCGGCCGAGTTGTCGGGATGCTCGATGCGCAGCAACTCCACTTTGTCGAATTGGTGCTGGCGGATCATGCCGCGCGTGTCGCGCCCGTATGAGCCCGCTTCGGAGCGGAAGCACGGGGTGTGGCAGACGAACTTGAGCGGCAAGTGCTCGGCGGGCACCATTTCGCCGCGCACGACGTTGGTGACCGGCACCTCGGAGGTCGGGATCAGATAGAACGTGCCGCCGTCGGCTTTGGGAACTGCGAACAGATCGGCCTCGAACTTGGGCAGTTGCCCTGTGCCGAACATGCTTTCCGGATTGACGAGGTAGGGGGTATAGATTTCCGTGTAGCCGTGCGACGCAATGTGGGTGTTGAGCATGAACTGCGCCAGGGCGCGGTGCAGGCGGGCGACGCCGCCACGCATCATGGCGAAGCGCGAACCGGCGATCTTGGCGGCCGTTTCGAAGTCCAGGCCGCCCAGCGCGCCGCCCACATCGACATGGTCGCGCACCTCGAAATCGAAGCGCCGGGGGGACCCCCAACGCGTCACCTCGACATTGGCCGCCTCATCGTCGCCGACCGGCACGCCCTCCGCGGGCAGATTGGGCAAGGTGGAGACGAACGCGTCGATGCGCGCGAGCAGCTCGCTCAGCGCGTGCTCGCTGGACTTGAGTTCGGCACCGAGGCTGCCCACCTCGTCGAGCACGGCCGTGGCGTCTTCGCCTTTGGCCTTGAGCATGCCGACCTGTTTGGAGAGCGCGTTGCGCCGCGCCTGCAACTCCTGCGTGTGCGACTGCAATTGCTTGCGTTCGGTCTCGAGGGTCATGAACGCAGCGCTGTCGAGCGTGACGCCGCGCGTCGCCAGGGCAGTAGCCACTGCATCGATTTTGTTACGAAACATCTGGATGTCAAGCATATGAAGACCTCGCCGCACGGGCGTGAATCAGTGTTAAAGCCCCGTATTCTAAACCGCTCAGCCGTTGACTCGTTCCTTGTGCCGCAACGCACCATTGAGCGGTGCTATCGACGGCTGAACAATGAGAGACAAGAGCACCTTGAAAAGCCCGACGCATGGAGTAGGCTAACAAAATAGAGAGAAAAATCACGGTCGCGTCAGACGACCGGAAATCGGACTTGAGGAGAATCGTAATGCTGTCGATGCGCGACTGCCTGGACTATTGTGACCTGACCGACGACGAGGTATCACTGATCGCCGAGCACCAAGACATCACCGACGTTGCCGCTGCCACCATGGCCTGCGGTCTGGTGCAGACGTCGGAAGGCACGCTGTTGCTCACCCAGTACATGGAAGACCTGCTCGAGCGTGCTCAAGTCGAGGGGCAACTGGAAAAAGCGGCGCGCGCGCGCAAGGTGCTGGCGCAATTCAGGGCGGACCATCCCGTTCGTCACTGAAGTCCGAAGCGAAACGCGCCCCACCCGCGCCTGGCGCCGGGCAATCAGGCTTTTTTCCCGATAGAGGCTTGCGCGTCCATGGCGCGTAAAGCCTCAAGCTTTTCGCGGATCCTGGCTTCCATGCCATGCGAGGTGGGTTGATACCAGCGCGGCTCGCCAATCTCTTCGGGCAGGTAGTGTTCGCCCGCCGCATAGCCGCCGCTTTCGTCGTGCGCATAACGGTATCCCTCGCCGTGACCAAGTGATTTCATCAGCCGCGTCGGCGCATTGCGCAGGTGCATCGGCACCGGTCGGGAACCGTCCTCGGCAATGAAGCGTCGCACCGCCTTGAAGGCGGTGTATACCGCATTGGATTTTGCCGCACAGGCCAAGAAAACGGTCGCCTGAGCGAGAGCCAGTTCACCTTCTGGCGAGCCCAGGCGCTCATATGCGGCACATGCCTGAAGAGTAATCTCCAGCGCGCGCGGATCGGCCAGGCCGATGTCCTCACTGGCCATGCGCACCAGTCGCCGACCGACATAAAGCGGGTCTGCGCCACCGTCCAGCATGCGGCACAACCAGTACAAAGCGGCGTCCGGATCGGAGCCGCGAACGGACTTGTGCAGTGCGGAAATCTGATCGTAAAAGGCGTCGCCGCCCTTGTCGAAACGGCGCAGATTGCGCGACAACGTGGCGTCGACGAATTCAGCCGTGACGTGCGTTGCCGAGGCGGTATGCGCCGCGGTCACCAGTTGCTCGACCAACCCGATAATGCGACGCCCGTCGCCGTCGGCAAAGCCGATCATCCGCTCGCGCGCATCGTCGTCGAAGCGCAGTTGCGCATCAGCGATCTGCCGCGCACGCTCCAACAGCACGGCCAGATCGGCCTCGCTCAACGGTTCGAGCACGTACACCGCGGCGCGCGAGAGCAGCGCCGCGTTGACTTCAAAGGACGGATTCTCGGTCGTGGCACCGATGAAGGTGAGCAGCCCCTGCTCGACGAACGGCAGGAAGGCGTCCTGTTGCGCCTTGTTGAAGCGATGCACCTCATCGACAAATAGAATCGTGTGGCGGCCGCGGGCACGCTCGATTTCGGCCGTCTGCACCGCTTCGCGAATGTCCTTGACGCCCGAAAACACCGCCGACAGGGCGACAAAGTTGGCGTCGAAGGCGTCGGCCATAAGGCGCGCCAGCGTCGTCTTGCCGACGCCCGGCGGCCCCCACAGAACCATCGAATGCAGTTTGCCCGCGGTAAAAGCCAGACGCAGCGGCTTACCTTCGCCCAGTAAATGCGCCTGGCCGACGATGTCGTTGAGGGTGTGCGGCCGCAAGCATTCGGCAAGGGGCACGTTGCCCGAGTCGATATCCCCGAAAAGGTCGCCCGTACCGGCCGCCACGTCGCGCTATTCGCCGACCACGTCGGCGCCCGGCGGCGGTTCGAAGGTGAAGGTGTCCGGGGCGATTGCCGCGTCGGCATCGAACGCGGTAAAGCGCAGCAGCGTGCGCTGGCCGAAGTTGTCCTCGATTTCCATGCCGACCAGGCGTGTGCCGTCGAAGCCGAGACGCATGCGTGCGAAGGTGCCGTCCTCTTTCGGCGTCGCCACGGCCCATTGCATACCGTTCATACTGCCGCCGTCGGCCAGCGTGAAGTTTGTCTCCAGTTCGCCGTCACCGGCGAGAATGGCCGCAGGCGTGGCGCCCAGCGCATCACCGATCTGCTTGGTGGTGACCTGCGCCAATTCCGGATCGTAGGACCACAGCCGAACACCATCGCTGACCAACACCTGCGGAAACGGCGCCTCATACGTCCAGCGGAATTTGCCCGGCCGTTCAAAGGCGAAGCTGCCTTTCGAATGCTCGCCGCGCGGGCTGTTCTGGCCGTAAACGGTTTGTTCGAAACGCCCCTGGGCGCGCGCTGTGCGATCGACGAATGCCTTGAGCAGCGTGACGCCATCGGCGGCCGCCGCGCTGCCGGCAAACAGCGTCGCCAGCGCGGCGAACACCGCAAGCAGGCGCGGCTTCCAGATTGTTTTCAATTAGCTCTCCTCACGCGCCGGCGCAAGCACCTCGCGATTGCCGTTGCTGCCCATCGACGACACCAGACCGGCGCGTTCCATTTGTTCGATCAGCCGCGCGGCGCGGTTGTAGCCAATGCGCAGATGACGCTGCACCAGCGAGATCGACGGACGGCGCGTCTTGACGACGATCTCGACCGCCTGGTCGTAGAGCGGATCGGCCTCGACGTCGCCGCCGTCACCTGCCAGCCCCTCGCCCGACTCCTGCGGCCCTTCGAGGATATCGTCGATGTAGTCCGGCTCGCCCTGCTGCTTGAGGTAATCCACCACCTTGTGCACCTCCGCATCGGCAACGAACGCGCCGTGCGCGCGCATCGGCAGGCCCGAGCCCGGCGGCAGGTAAAGCATGTCGCCCATGCCCAGCAAAGTCTCGGCGCCCATCTGGTCGAGAATGGTGCGCGAATCGATCTTCGACGAAACCTGGAAGGCCATGCGCGTCGGGATGTTGGCCTTGATCAGGCCCGTGATCACATCGACGGACGGGCGCTGCGTGGCGAGAATCAGATGGATACCCGCGGCGCGCGCCTTCTGCGCCAGGCGCGCAATCAGCTCCTCGACCTTCTTGCCGACCACCATCATGAGATCGGCCAGTTCATCGACCACCACCACGATGTGCGGCATCGGCTCGAGCGGCTCGGGGTTGTCTGGGTTGATCGCAAAGGGGTTGGTGAGCGGCTTTTCCGCCTTCTTCGCCTCCGTCACCTGGCGATTGAAACCGGCCAGATTGCGCACGCCGACCGAAGCCATGAGCTTGTAGCGCTTCTCCATTTCCGCCACGCACCAGTTGAGCGCGTTGGCCGCGTGCTTCATGTCGGTGACCACCGGCGCGAGCAAATGCGGGATGCCTTCGTAGATCGACAGTTCGAGCATTTTCGGGTCGACCATGATCAGCCGCACCTTGTCCGGCTCGCTCTTGTAGAGCAGCGACAGGATCATCGCGTTGATGCCCACTGATTTTCCCGAACCGGTCGTGCCGGCGACCAACAGATGCGGCATCTTGGCCAGATCGGCGACCACCGGCGCACCCGAGATGTCCTTGCCCAGACCCACGGTGAGCGGCGAGCGCATTTCGTGATAGGCGCGCGAGCCGACGATCTCCGACAGCCGCACGGTCTGGCGCTTGGGATTTGGCAGTTCGAGCGCCATGCAGGACTTGCCCGGCACGGTCTCGACCACCCGCACCGACACGAGCGACAGCGCGCGCGCCAGGTCCTTGGCCAGGTTGACCACCTGGCTGCCTTTCACGCCGACCGCCGGCTCGATCTCGTAGCGCGTGATCACCGGACCGGGATAGGCCGCGATCACCTTGATCTCGACGCCGAAGTCGGCGAGCTTCTGTTCGATGAAGCGCGAAGTGAACTCGAGCGATTCGGCACTTGGCGGCTCGACCTCGTGGGTCGGCGCATCGAGCAGCGCGATCGGCGGCAACATGCCCTCGCCCTCGCTGCCGAACAGTGTCTTCTGACGTTCTTTTCGCACCCGCTCCGACTCATCGACCACCACCACCGGCGGCTCGATGCGCACCGGCGAAGATGGCGAGCGCTCCGCCTTCTGCCGCCGCGTACTCACCACCACCTCGCGTTTTTGCGCCAGTTCACGGCCGGCGCGGCGGTCACGCCATGCGTACCAGGCGCCAGCCAGCGAATTCCAGCCCTGCTCCAGCCACAGGCCAAGACGCTCTGTGGCCGACAGCCAGGAAATGCCGGTAAACAAGCTCAGGCCGCCGGCGATGGCCGCCAGTAACACGAGTGTGCCGCCGGTGAAGCCGAGATACTTGTGGGCCGCTGCACCCAGTTCCGTACCCAGCAACCCCCCCGGCGCCAGCGGCAGTGCGGCGCCGGTGGAATGAAAGCGCAAGGCTTCGAGCGCCGCGCTGGACAGCAGCACCACGACAAAACCCGCCATGACGATGAAGAACGAACGCTTGTCGGCATTGAATTCGAGGCGAAAGCGGCGGAAGCCCCAGGCGATGCCATAGCCGAGGAAGACCACCAGCCACCACGCCGAGCCGCCGAACAGGTAGAGCAGCAGATCCGCCAGCCAGGCGCCAAAGCGGCCACCGGGATTGGTGACACGCGCCACTTCGGTGGCGTGCGACCAGCCCGGGTCGCCCTTGTTGTAGCCGAGCAGGATCATCGCCACGTAAACGGAGAGCACGCCCAGCACGATCCAGCGGGTCTCCTGCAGCAGATGCACGATGCGCTCCGGCAGAGGCTCATTTCGGGAAATCGGTCGAGACGCCATGTACGGGTTCGTTCGGCTGCGGGTCGCAGCGGCTGAGAAACACAGCCGCATTATACGAGAACGCCCCGCCGGTCCGGGCGGGGCGTTAGGTCAGCGAAAGCAAGTGGCGTGCGCGCGCGCCGCGCGCGGCGATCAGAGTTCCTGTATGCGATCGCGCAGGATGATGCCGTTCGGGGTTTCCTCGATCAGGCCCTGGATGCCAAGATCCTTCATGACGCGGCTGACCATCTCGCGCGAGGCGCCGATCATCTTGGCGATGTCCTGCTTGGAAATCTTGCGCACCACGACGGTTTCGCCCTCGACCTCTTCGGCCATCTCGAGCAACAGATGCGCCACCCTGCCGTAGACGTCCATGAGGGCGAGGCTCTCGATCTTCCGGTCGGCGTTGCGCAGGCGGTCTGCGAGGTTGCACATGATGCGCCAGGCGATGTCGAAATCGTTGCGCATCAACTGTTTGAGATCCTGTTTCGAGATTACCACGAGGTCGGACGGCATCACCGCCACGACCGAGGCCGAGCGCGGCTGCTCGTCGAATACTGCCATCTCTCCAAACAATTCACCCTGGCCGAGAATGGTAAGGATGACTTCGCGGCCGTCCTCGTCGCTGACCAACACCTTGAGGCTGCCGGTAAGCACGAAGTACACATAGTCGGGCACATCACCGGCATGCACCACAGCCTGGCCGCGCGGCACGCGCCGCATCATGGCGCAACGCGACACCGCTGCCAGGCGCTCGTCCGTCAGCCCCTGAAACAGGGAAAATGTTCTCAACGCTATATTCGATACGGCGGCGGATTGAACCATCCTGCGCTCCTGTCATGGTTGCGGCGCCCCTTCGGGCAGCATCGCAGTTCAACAAACGGTCAGGCAGACACGACCGTATCACGTTCGCATCAAAAGACAATGTCACCCGACGCCAAAGGTATTTCCACACAGATTGACGGCAGTTTGACGTCGATCTTGAAGCTTTGTGCACCTTTGTCACGCGACGCCACGTCCGTACGCCGCGCCTGGCGCGCCCCCACCCTGCCACAATGCGGCCGCGCGCTATAATCCTCGCGAAAATCCCCTTCCCTGTACGTTACAAAAGATCACCAAATGAGCACACGCCACGAAAAGCTTCTCATCCTCGGTTCGGGCCCCGCCGGCTATAGCGCGGCGGTTTACGCCGCCCGCGCCAACCTCAATCCGGTGCTCATCACCGGCGTCGAACAAGGTGGCCAGTTGATGACCACCACCGACGTGGACAACTGGCCGGCCGACGCCGACGGGGTTCAGGGGCCGGACCTCATGGCGCGCTTCCAGAAACACGCCGAGCGCTTCGACACCGAACTGGTGTTCGACCAGATTCACACGGCCCATCTTGGCGAAAAGCCAATGCGCCTGGTCGGCGACGCCGGCGAATACACATGCGACGCGCTGATCATCGCCACCGGCGCCACCGCGAAATATCTCGGTCTGCCGTCCGAAGAGGCCTTCATGGGCAAAGGCGTCTCGGCCTGCGCGACCTGTGACGGTTTCTTCTACCGCAACCGCGAAGTTGCGGTAATTGGCGGCGGCAACACCGCCGTCGAAGAAGCGCTTTACCTCGCCAACATTGCCAGCAAGGTCACCGTGGTGCATCGCCGCGACAGCTTCCGCGCCGAGAAAATCCTGATCGGCAAGCTCATGGAAAAGGTCGGTGCGGGCAAGGTCGAACTCAAGCTCGACGCCACACTCGACGAAGTGCTGGGTGACGATACCGGTGTCACCGGCATGCGCATCCGCCATGTCAAAACCGATGAGAAGGAAGACATCGACCTGCACGGCGTGTTCATCGCCATCGGCCACAAGCCCAACACCGACATCTTCGCCGGCCAGCTCGAAATGGACGGCGGCTACATCATCACGCACGGCGGGCGCGAGGGCGACGCCACCGCCACCAGCGTGCCGGGCGTGTTCGCCGCAGGCGACGTGCAGGACCACATCTACCGCCAGGCGGTTACCAGTGCCGGCACCGGCTGCATGGCCGCGCTCGACGCCGAGCGCTACCTCGACGGCCTCGGACTGGCGGGTTGAGGCATGCCACGCAAGCGCCGCAAGGAGGCCCCGAAGGGGCGCCCCGCGGCGCGTGCGCGCGATGCGCGCTTAGATGAGCTGAAGCGACTCAAGCCGTCGGCAAGCGCAGCGCCGGCCGCGCCGCCGCGCAACGAAACGCCGGCCGATGACGCCACCAGCCTCGACGACGCACCGCTGTTTCGCGCCAGTGTCGGCGAGGTGACGCCGTTGCGCGACACCAATCGCGCGACCATCGAACGTCCGCGCCCCGCCCCGCGGCCGCGTCCGAAAGCGCCTGCCGAAGTGGGAGACGAAGCGGCGCCGGCCAGCGCGCCAGGGCGCGGAAACGGCGACGTCGAGGTCGACTTTCGCGCCCTGATGCGCGATGTCGAGCCGCTGCCGCCGAGCGATCTGGCGGATGTCGACGCGACCCGGGCGGTGCCCGACTGGCCACCGCCGGAGACCGTGAAATCGCTCGACCCGGACGACGTCATGGCCTGGCTTTCCGCCGGCACGACACCGCTCAAATCAGCCAACCGCGCCGAGGTCGAGCCGCCGCCACCGGCCGCCGCGCCGCGCCAGAGTGAGGCCGACGCGCGCGCCGCATTGCAGGAGACGCTCGACCCGTTCTCGCTCGAGGATCGCCTCGACATGGGCGAAGAGGCGGTCTTCTTGCGCGATGGCCTGCCTCGCCGCATCCTCGCCGATCTGCGTCGCGGTCGCTGGGTGGTGCAGGGTGAGCTCGATCTGCATGGCATGACACGGGACGAGGCGCGCGCCGCGCTGGGCGAATTTCTCGCCGCCACGCTCAAGCGCGGTGAGCGCTGCGTTCGCGTGGTGCACGGCAAGGGACTCGGTTCACCGGGGCAGTTTGGCGTGCTCAAGCACTTGTCGCGCGGCTGGCTGGCGCAGCGTGAGGAGATTCTAGCCTTTTGTCAGACCGGCGCGCATGAAGGCGGCAGCGGCGCCTTGCGGGTGCTCCTGCGAGCGCCGGGCAAAGCCGCGCGCCCGTAACCGCACAAACGGCAACGGCCGCTGAAGCGGCCGTCCTGTCGGTCGTCGCGAAGATCGTTCAGATGGCGTCTTCGTTGAGTTCACCGGTGCGGATGCGTACCACCTGCTCGACCGGTGACACGAAGATCTTGCCGTCACCGATTTTACCGGTGTGCGCGGCTTTGACGATCGCGTCGATGGCCTGCTCGACCACCTCATCGCCGACCACCAGGTCGATCTTGATCTTCGGCAGGAAATCGACCACGTATTCGGCGCCGCGATACAATTCGGTGTGCCCCTTCTGGCGACCGAAGCCCTTGACTTCGCCGACCGTCAAACCGGTGATGCCGACTTCGGAAAGCGCCTCGCGCACTTCATCCAGTTTGAATGGCTTGATCACCGCTTCGATTTTTTTCATTTGTTGCTCCTGTCTTCCTCAAATAGGCACACGCCGGTTCAGTAGGGATCCTGGTAGCGGGCAGTAATCGGAAAGCGCCAGTCCCGTCCGAAGGCCCGCCGCGTCAGGCGGATACCGATCGGCGCCTGGCGCCGTTTGTATTCGTTTCGCTTGAGCATGCCGACAACGCGCCTCACCACGTCTTCATCATACCCTTGCGCGACGATCTCGCGCGGTGCCAGATCGCGCTCCATATACGCTTCGATGATCGCATCGAGTACGTCGTACGGCGGCAGCGTATCCTGATCGACCTGGTCGGGTTTCAATTCGGCCGACGGCGGGCGCGTGATGATATTGACCGGAATGACCTCGGCGCGCGCGTTGCGCCACTCTGAAAGCCGATACACCAGCGTCTTGTAAACATCCTTGAGCACCGCGAATCCGCCCGCCATGTCGCCGTACAGCGTGGCGTAGCCGGTCGCCATTTCGCTCTTGTTGCCGGTGGTCAGCACAATGGCGCCGGTCTTGTTCGACAGCGCCATCAGCAAATTGCCGCGAATGCGGCTTTGCAGGTTCTCTTCGGTGGTATCGGACGGCAGGCCGGCGAACTGTTCGGCGAGCATGTCTTCGAAGGTTTTCATCGCCGGCTCGATCGGCAGGATGTCGTATCGCACACCGAGCCGCCGCGCCATGTCGGCCGCGTCATCGAGGCTCATCTGCGCCGTGTAAGGTGAAGGCATCATCACCGCGCGCACTTTCTCAGCGCCCAGCGCATCGACCGCCACGGCCAGGGTGAGCGCCGAATCGATGCCGCCCGACAGGCCGATGATCGCCGTCGGAAAACCGTTCTTGCCCAGGTAGTCGCGCACTCCGAGCACCAGCGCGCCGTAGGCTTCTTCTTCCTCGGTGAGCATCGGCGCGCAGGAATCGGCCTGCCAGCCATCGCGCGAGAAGCCGACGACATCGACCCGCGCTTCGAAGGATGGCGCCTGCCAGGCCAGTGTGCCGTCCGCCGCCATGGAAAATGACGCGCCGTCGAACACCAGCTCGTCCTGCCCGCCGACCATGTTCACGCACAGCAGCGGCAGGCCGGTTTCGGCGATGC
>CBDULG010000069.1:0-12303 GCA_965367985.1 uncultured Rhodocyclaceae bacterium | reverse complement strand
GGCGTGGTCCGCGAGGCGGCACTTGTCCGCCAGACTCATCCAGAATCCCGGAATTCGGCGGCATCGTCGGGCCACTTCGAATCTCGCATCAACCCGCAAGTGTCGTCATGTCTGTGTCGACTTGGATAGCGATCGCATTGCTGGCCGCGGCGGCTGTCGCTGTCGCGGTGGGCGTGACGGATATTCGCGCTGCGTATCGGCGGATTGCCGGTTCGAGCGCGGTGATTTCTTCCGCGCAGGGGAACATCGAGTTCAAGCGCGGCGGTTCAGGCCCACCCGTCCTGGTCATTCACGGCAGCGGCGGCGGATTCGATCAGGGCGAACTGATCGCGCAAACCGTGCTCGGCGAGAGCTTTTGCTGGATTGCGCCGTCGCGCTTCGGCTACCTGCGCTCGGCGTTTCACGAACACGCGAGCTTTGAGGATCAGGCCCACGCCTACAGGCATTTGCTCGACATCCTCGGTGTCGGCAAGGTCGCGGTGTTGGCGTTGTCGCACGGCGGGCCCTCCGCGTTGCTCTTTGCCGTTTTGTATCCCGATCGCGTGTCGTCGCTGACACTTCTCTCGTGCGGCGTTGCGGCATCTTCCAATGGCGATCAGGCGCAGGCGAACCGGAAGGGCGATGCGCTCACGACGCTCTTCAAGTACGACTTGCTCTATTGGACTGTCAGCAAACTTTTTCGGCGGCAGCTGATGGCGTTGATGGGTGCCAACAAGACCGTCATTGCGGGCCTCACACGCGAGCAGCGCGATCTGGTCGACCGGGTGATCGACTCTATGAACCCGGTTGCGCCGCGTGCGGCGGGCGTGGTGTTCGACCATGGCGCTGAAATGCCGAACGCGAGAATTGCCGCGATTCGCGCGCCGACGCTGGTGATACACGCTAAGGACGACACACTGCAGCTGTATCGCAACGCGGAGTTTGCCATCAAGACGATTCCCGGCGCGCGCTTGGTCAGCTACGATCGGGGCGGCCATCTGCTCATGGCGGTCGAGCAGCCGGCGATTCAGGCGGAAGTGCAGAACTTCATCCGTTCCAATCTGAACGAATGACGGCGACGACGGAGAGCGCGAACAAAGGAACGCAAAAAGGGCGCCGGCCACCGAGCGCGGGCGTCATCCAGGATCGCTCAGCACCGAGGCCGCGACGAAGGCGAGAAAGGTCGAGACGGACTTGATGGTTGCCGGCTCGGGCAGTTGTGAGGCCACAGCGATATTGGCTGCCCCGGTAAAGATCGCGCGGAGGAGCGTTTTCGTTTTGGCGACGCGCCGCACCCATCTTCCGAAGTCGTTGTCGAGGGCGAGAATTTCCGCCTTCGGAAAGTCGCAGATCTGCTGCGTGGCGCGGGTCAGGCGGTGCTCCCAGGCCGCTGCGTCGAGCGGCGTGTGGTGCTGCGTGCCGGCCAGCGTGCGGTCGAGTTCGGACAAGATTTCCTTGATCATGGCGGCATCAAGTCCAACCCGCTGCAGCACCGTGGACTCCATCGTCAGCACGCGGGCGAGGTCGGTGAGCACCATTTGGCGCTGTGCCGCGGTGGCACCCTGCGCCGCCTCGGCGATGTCTGTAAACACGCCACGACGCGCATAGTCGCGCAGCACGGCGCACAGTTCGCTGCTTGCCATGATCAAGGCTTGCGCCCGCTGCATCGCGCTCGCTTCGGGATCGGTGAGAACGGCCTGCGTGCGCGCCATCGTGTCCTCGAGTTGCTGATAGCGGTGAGTCAGCACGTTCCAGTGGGCTATCCAGTCCGCCATGGCATGTCTCCTGAATTTTCGGCGGCACTCAGTCGCAACGACGTTCTCAAGTTGGTCTCCGAGGTCGAAACTTTGCGGGTTCCAGCCTCTCGACAATGATCGGGTCGCTCAGCCTCATGTGCAGATGACGGGCAACCTGATCCGCCAGGCTTTCCGTTCCGCCGCCGCGACAAATCTCGACCGGGGGCTGCAAGCGCGCAAGGGCATCGGCGTGCGCCTCGTCGGTCGCCATGGCGGCAGGGCAAACGACGAGGAGGCACTCCAGCGGCCCGGCCTGTCCGACCAGCCGGCTGACAAAAACCTGCTCCAGTGCGTCGGTGTGAGCTAATACGTGAAGGCCGATGCGGCGCGAACCGTCCGCATTCTCCGCGATGAAATCGGGCGTCACCCCCGGCGTCACGCGCAGACCCGCGCGCATCGTGCCAATCGGCAGGGCGATCTGCGCCGAGTGGATCGCGCGACCGAGTTCGCGGCACAGCTCGATTTCCATCGCCAGATCGCGCGCCAACGCATCGTCGTCCGCGTCGGCGCGGAACGCCGTCAGGCGCTCGGATCCGTCGTCGCATTGGACGCACGCCCCCAGGAAGCCGGGCAGCGACAGATCGAACGACGTCAGAGAAACCACGCGCCGATGCGCCACCATCATTCTCCTTCCTGCGACACCGTTCGGGGGAAGCGTGACCCGCCGACCCAAAACCAGCGGGTCATGAAGTCAACATAGATCTGGCACATGACCAAATCAACACGAAAAGCAGCGACCGAAAAGGCAGGGCCAGGGCGGTCGCATGAAACCGCATTCGGATGCTCGCGCCGGTGCCAATGCAGATTGCGATCGACGTTAGAGACGATCGCGCGCGGTGTTACGCCGTGCCCTCACCAGGCGTATTGAAGCGTTCCGAAATGGTGCGTGGGTGTGCCACAAGCGCTCTTGTTCAGGCCGGAACCAGTTCGCTCTCGCTGCATTTGACGACGCCGAGGTCCGTGCACACCAGCAGGGGATAGCGTGCGCCGGCAAATTCGCCGAAGGCGCCGATGTTGTAGCCGACCACCTGGCCGGCAACCTGACCGATGCGCACATGCTGTCCGATTCGATAGCCGGCGCGAATCGCGCGCATGACGGCGCGAACGATGTGGCCGTGCAAGCGCCCTGTGGCGTGCCCTTGGCGATGGCCGATCGTTAGTGAGAGTTTGCTGTCATTCATGATGAATTCCGTGTTTCGTAAAATGGCCTCCCGATGTCTTTATTTACGGCAGTTCCCCACCGGAATTCATCGTCTACCGCGCTTTATCGGTGTCGTTCGCGACGTGCGTCGTGTTTACGTCGATCAATGGTCAGTCCTCCGCCTCTGATGTCGCCAGCATAGCTCCAGGCATTCCGCGGGCGCGCGATTTCGGTCGGCCTCTGGTATCTTCAAGCGCATGCAAACCATGATTTCCATCGCCGGCCTCGATAAAACCTACGAGGGCGGTTTCCAGGCGCTCAAGAACATCAACCTCGACATCCGTAGCGGCGAGATCTTTGCGTTGCTGGGCCCGAACGGCGCGGGCAAGACAACGTTGATCAGCGTCGTCTGCGGGCTGGCGAACGCTACCGCCGGAACGGTGACGGTGGGTGGCCACGATATCGTCGAGGACTACCGTGCGGCGCGCGGGCTGATTGGCCTGGTGCCGCAGGAACTGACCACCGATGCGTTCGAAACGGTGGTTTCCGCGGTGTCTTTCAGTCGTGGCCTGTTCGGCAAACCCGCGAATCCGGCGCATATCGAAAAGGTGTTGCGGTCGCTGTCGCTGTGGGACAAGCGCAATAACAAGATCATGACGCTTTCGGGCGGCATGAAGCGCCGCTTGCTGATCGCCAAGGCGCTGTCGCACGAGCCGCGCGTACTGTTTCTCGACGAACCGACCGCGGGTGTGGACGTGGAACTGCGCCGCGGCTTGTGGACGCTGGTGAATGATCTGCGGCAGAGCGGGGTGACGGTGATTTTGACCACGCATTACATCGAAGAAGCCGAGGAGATGGCCGATCGCATCGGCGTGATCAGCAACGGCGAGATCATTCTGGTCGAAGAAAAGGCCAAGCTGATGCACAAGCTGGGCAAGAAGCAGCTCACCGTGCATTTGCAGGACGCGGTCGAATCGGTGCCTGCCGAACTGGCCGCCTACAAGCTCGAGAGCGCCGACGACGGACACGCGCTCATCTACACGTACGATGCCGAGCGCGAGGGTCCGGGCATCGCCGATCTGCTCGCCGACATGAGCGCGGCCGGTATCGGATACAAGGATGTGAACACCTCGCAAAGCTCGCTCGAAGACATTTTCGTGAGCCTGGTCAGAAAATGAATCTCAACGCAATCCGCGCCATCTACCAATTCGAAATGGCCCGTGCCTGGCGCACGCTGACGCAAAGCATCATCTCGCCGGTGATTTCCACTTCACTGTATTTCGTTGTCTTTGGCGCCGCCATTGGCGCGCGCATTCCGGAAGTGAACGGGGTGAGCTATGGCAGCTTCATCGTGCCGGGGCTGATCATGCTTTCGCTGCTCACGCAGAGCATTTCCAATGCTTCCTTCGGCATCTACTTTCCGCGCTTCACGGGCACCATCTACGAGGTGTTGTCGGCGCCGGTGTCGTATCTGGAGATTGTCGTCAGCTATGTCGGCGCGGCGGCCACCAAATCGATGATCCTGGGCACCATCATCCTTGCCACCGCGGGGCTGTTCGTGCCGCTCAGCATTCAGCATCCGGTGTGGATGGTGCTCTTCCTCGTACTCACCGCGGTGACCTTCAGCCTGCTCGGTTTCATCATCGGCATCTGGGCGGACGGCTTCGAAAAACTTCAATTGGTGCCGATGCTGATCGTCACCCCGCTGACCTTTCTGGGCGGCAGCTTTTACTCGATCGACATGCTGCCGCCGTTCTGGCAGAAGGTGACGCTGTTCAATCCGGTGGTCTATCTGGTGAGCGGCTTCCGCTGGAGCTTTTACGGCATCGCCGATGTCAGCCCGGCGGTCAGTCTGGGCATGACAATGCTTTTCCTGGTCGCCTGCATCGCGATCGTGGCGTGGATCTTCAAGACCGGGTACCGCCTCAAGCCGTGACGCTGCCGGTGCTGTATTCGTTTCGCCGTTGCCCCTATGCAATTCGTGCGCGGCTCGCGCTTCACCAGGCGGGTATCGAGGTCGAATTGCGCGAAGTGGTATTGCGCGACAAGCCGCCGCACATGCTCGCCATCTCCCCCAAAGGCACCGTGCCGGTGCTGCAGTTGCCCGATGGACAGGTGATCGACGAGAGCATCGATATCATGCACTGGGCGCTCGGGCAAAACGACGCCGACGGCTGGTTGATGCAGGGCGAAGCCGACGAACAGGCCGCGCTGATCGCGCTCAACGATACCCATTTCAAGCCCTTGCTCGACGGCTACAAATACAGCGCGCGTTTTCCGCAGAAATCGGCGGCCGAATGGCGCGCCGCGGCGGTGGATTGCCTGGCGCCGCTCGACAGCCTGCTTTCGCATCACGCGTATTTTTTTGGCAGCACGCCGTCGCTCGCAGACGCAGCGATTTTTCCCTTTGTTCGTCAGTTTGCCGGTGTCGACGCCGATGCCTTCGCGCGTTCGCCCCTGCCTCGGCTGCGTGTTTGGCTGGATGCCTGGCTGTCTTCGCCCTTGTTTGCCGCGGTGATGATCAAGCAGGCACCATGGCGCGCCACGGCTCAGTGAGGGGCGTCGTCGAGCACGCGGCGCCATGCGGCGAGTTTGGCGTCGAAGCGCATCGCGGCATGGGCCGGGCTGGTAGACGGCAGGCGGTGGCGTGCGATCGACTGCACGAACGACGGCAGCGTCGGCACGACATGGCGCTCGAAGCTCGCCGCGGCCTTGCTGCCATTGAAATAAATCACCCGAATGTTCGGGTGCGATGCCAGAAATCCGGCGAAGTCGTTGGCGACGATCGACGATTCGACGATGTCTGAATCCAGGCTGCTCGTGCGCGTGCATGCCGCGAGCACATCCCAAAGCGCCACGCGGGCCGCAACGAGGGCGTCGCAGCGTGCCGCGTACGGAAGGGCGGGATCGAAATCGAACAAACGCCCGACAATCTTCCAGAAGCCGTTTTGCGGATGGGCGTAGTACTGCCGCGCGGCGAGTGAGCGCTTGCCGGGCATGCTGCCGAGGATGAGGCGGGTCGCGCCCGGTGATGCGACAGGCGCGAAACTCTGGACGAAAGACACGGGCGCAGACAACCGCAAAAGGCCAAGTTTATGTGCTCGCCGCGGGCTTTGGCCAGCGCGCGGCCTGAGGCCGCATCAGAGCGCGTTTGCTCGGGCCGGCGTGATCGCCGCATCGGACATGAAACGCTTGAAATCCGCTGCCGGTACCGGGCGGCTGATCAGAAAGCCCTGCAGACAATCGCATCCCTGGTCGCGCAGGAAGTCGCGCTGCGCGCAGGTTTCGACGCCTTCGGCGGTGACTTTGAGGTTGAGGCTGTGGGCCATGTGGATGATCGCCGCCACCAGGCACCCGTCGCTCTGATCTTCGGTGCACTCGTGGATGAAACTGCGGTCGATCTTGACGATGTCGACCGGAAACCGCTTGAGGCACGACAGCGACGAGTAGCCCGTGCCGAAATCGTCCAGCGCGTACTCGACGCCAAGCGCCTTGATTTGCTGCAAGCGCGATTCGGTGACGCTGCTGTCGTCCATGAGTGTCGATTCGGTGATCTCAAGCGACACCGTATTCGCACCCAACTCGTGCGCGCCGAGAATGCGCTCGATGCTCGCCTGCAGACCGGCGTCGCGGAACTGCACCGACGAGATATTGACCGACATGCGCAATGCCGCCAGACCGTCGCGGTGCCACTGGCCAAGCTGGCGCAGCGCTTCGTCGAGTACCCACTCGCCGATTTCGAGAATCAATCCCGTTTCTTCGGCGACCGGAATGAACACTTGCGGAGAAATCAGGCCGCGCTGCGGGTGGCGCCAGCGAATGAGCGCTTCGGCACCGGCCAGCGCACCGCCCGCAGTGTCGATGATCGGCTGATAGTGCAGTTCGAATTCGTTGCGCTCGATCGCCTGGTGCAACTGGTCTTCGATATCCATGCGCTCATGCGCGCGCGCCTGCATGTGTGGCGCGTAGAACTGAAAACGGTTCTTGCCAAGCTGTTTGGCCTGATACATGGCGATGTCGGCGTTGCGCAACAGCGCTTGCACATCGTCGCCATCGTCAGGGTACAACGTGAGCCCAGCGCTGCCCGACACATGGCGTGTGATGCTGTGCAGATCGTAAGGCTTGCGCAACACGCCGAGCATTTTTTCCACTACCAGGCGCAGATCCTTGGTGTCGCCGATGTCATCGACGATCACGGTGAACTCGTCGCCACCGAGCCGCGCCACGGTGTCCTGTCGTCTTACGCACAGACGCAGACGTTCGGCCACCTGAACCAGCAACTGGTCACCGACGTCATGGCCAAGCGTGTCATTGACCCACTTGAAACCGTCCAGGTCGAGAAAGATCAGTCCGACGCGCGCGCGATGGCGCCGTGCACGCACGATCGCCTGGTCGAGCCGGTCGTGCAGCATGTGGCGGTTGGCCAGTCCGGTGAGCCGGTCGAAATTGGCTTGCCGCCAGATCACATCCTCGCGCGCTTTCTGCTCGGTGATGTCCTGCACCGTGCCGACAATGCTCTCGTCGGCGGCGTCGCCCACCTGCCTGCGCTCGGCCAGCTCGCGCAGCCAGCGGTGGCTGTCGCCGACACGCAGGCGGTACTCGATTTCACTCGGCAGGCCCTCGCGCGTCGTTTCCCAGGCACGGTCGACGGCTTCGCGATCGTCTGGATGCACGCGCTCGATCAGACCTTCATGGTCGAGGCGGCTGACCTCGCCGATGTCGAAGATCTGGCTGGCATGAGGTGACAGGTGGCGTGTGTCGGTGTCTTGATCGAGCACCCAGCTGCCGACGCCAGCGACCGCTTGGGCACGCTGCAGATCGGCTTCGCGATCCGCGAGTTCCGCCGTGCGCTGCGCCACCAGCGCGCGCAACCCGCTACGATTCTGGCGCAGCTCCACCATCTGCTTTGCCAGCCAGGCGAAGAGCAGGCTGATCAACAGTGCGAGTGCGCCGTGCGTCATCAGCGTGTTCGTGTTGCGCCAACCACCAATTGGCGCAACAGACAGCACCCAGACGCTATCGGAGACGTAAAGGCCGTGTTTCACGGGTTCGATCAGCGTCGTGCCGGGAGACGCCATGATGACCTGCTTTTGGTTGGTGTACGGATCGGTGCGGGACAGTTCGTAGTTGAAGCCGCGCTCTTCCAATTGGGGCAGTTGGTCAGCGAGCGCATCGGGAAAACGCATCATCACCGCGGTAAACCCCCAAAACTCCATGGCACCGTCGGACGCGCGCGGAAGGTAAATTGGCAATCGGCCGACTGCGCCGGTTCCACCCTGTATCAGTTCGAACGGGCCCGCCAGGGTGAGTCGGCCGCTGTCACGCGCGCGCAAAGCTTCCTTGTTGCGCTTTGGGTTGGCAAGCAGGTTGTGGCCAATCGTCGCCTCGTTGCCGGCCAGCGGCACAACGTCGCCCAGCACGCCGCCGGGAACAAGCTGGAGCGATGCCGCGCCCGGGTAGTTCTTCAGCATGGCCGTGGCGACGGTCTGGAAATCGGTGATCTTGCCACCGCCTTGGCGGACGAGCGCGCCGAGGGCGTAGGTGGCGCTCAGCGTCTGATTGATCACGTGCTCGATCTGATGCGCCTTGTCCGTGGTGGTCAGTTGGGCTTCGGCCTGAGCATCCTGAATGCGGCGTTGTTCTAGCAAGGCAACGACGCCAGACGCGGCGAGCGCCGCGAGCACGAACACGATGGCCGCCGCGATCCACGGCAGCGCACTGCGAACGTCCTGCCGTTCAGTCGATGATTTCATCGTCGGCGATAACCGTGGCCGACTCGGGCACATGCGCGCGCGTCTGCCGGCCGGTGGGCCGCAGCGTGGTCAGTGCCCACCACGGGCCCGCTGGAGCAGACTTGACGGTGGCGTGGAGTAAAGACTCTACCTCGCAGACCGTGTAGCGTATTCCACGCAAGTTGCGCCCAGGCGTTGCAAAACATGTTCATCCTGTCTCCGTGCGAACGCGCCGGCGCCCCTTCAGGCGCGCGCGCTGTCGGGGGTGGGCGCTTTGTTCGGGGAGTCTCCCTCGCCGAGTTCGCAACGTTTTGTGGGTGTCATTGAGTTATCGAGCCAACCGTCGGAATCTTGAACGCAGCGCGGTTTCCCGCCTGTATGAAAACAGCGTGACGAAATCGTCGTATGCTTGGGGCTGAAGGACGCAGTCGGCATTGCGCCCGCGCGGCTGCGCGTTCTTGGTATTGAACATCGAGACGCATCAACCTGGAGGCGGTGGATCATGAGCAAGGAAAAGCGGATCGCGTTTACCGGTAAGCAGATGGATGTCACTTGGGACACGCGCCTGTGCATTCATGTTGCGGAGTGTGGCAAGGCCACCGGCGAGTTGTTCGTCGGCGGACGCAAGCCGTGGTGTCAGCCGGATCTGAGCAGCCCGACTGAAGTCGTCGACGTGGTCGAGCGTTGCCCGAGCGGCGCTTTGACGTACGACGATAAAGCCGGCGGCGCCGCCGAAGAGGCGCCTGCTGCCAACTCGGTGCACGTTGCAACGAACGGGCCGCTGTTCTTCCGCGGCGAACTCGATATCAAGAATGCGCCGGAGGACATGCCAGGCGTCAGATTCCGCGCCGCACTGTGCCGCTGCGGCGCGTCCAAAAACAAACCGTTTTGCGATAACAGCCATGAAAGCGCCGACTTCTTCGACTACGGATCGGTCGGGGAAAAAGGCATGCCGATCGATTCGCTCGGCGGGCCGCTGGAGATCGAACCGCTCAAGGACGGACCGCTCATCGTCAAGGGCAATCTGAGCATGTACACGGGTGCTGGGCGTCTCGCCTGGCACGGCAACAGCGTTGCCTTGTGCCGCTGTGGCGGCTCCAGCAACAAGCCATTTTGTGATGGGACGCATGCAAAGAACGGCTTTAAAAGCGACTGAGCACGGCCGCAAGGCGGATGACGCCAGCGTTGTTCGCCTTGCCGGCAGGGCGAGCGCGTAATACAGTGGCCGCAACGGGCCGGCTCAGAGTCCAATCGGGTAAAGGGGAGTGGTATGAAGCGATTCATCATGGGTGCCGCGCTGATCGCGCTTGCGGGCGCAGCGGCGATGCCGGTGGCACAGGCCAAGCAGATCGATTTCACCGGACCACTGGTGGAGGTCGAGGACGATGATGGCACCGGCCGATACAGCGGGCGCGAGAAGGGCGATGTGTTCTTCGGCAATATCGACGACACGACCTTCGCCGGCAGCATCTCCGATGGTGCGGTGGTCACGTCTTTTGATTGCTGCGACGCTGCTGCGAGCGGTTTCAATCTTTCAAACGACGCGATGCTCGAGGACGACAGGCTGGACTTGTTGAACCAGTTACTCGGTTCGTCCACCTTTGGCGCCGGCAGCATTTTCGACATTGTCGACATCGAAGGCGATACGTTTATCGACAATGACAATCGCATCGAGGTGGGCCTGTCCTACATTCTTCCGCAAGACACTTTTGCCAGTGACAATCCGACGGATACCAGCTTCGATGCGGCGCGTGCCTTCGTGACGCTGTATTTCATCGTCGAAGACCCGTACAACGACGGAGACATCATCTACTCGGCGATCGGTCAGGTGACGGCCGTACCGTGGCCTGCGTCGGTGTGGCTGATGGCACTCGGCGTGCCGATCGTGGCCAGCTTCGCACGGCGAAAAACGGGCACGCGGTGATTGCGCTTGGCGGCCCTGGCTGACGCATCCGAGGGCCTCGCTCGAGGCCCTTTTTGACTCCGTGCCGGAACCCGCGCGCCGTCAAGCCGGTCGACGCAAGAGCAACGCGCGCGAGATTCCAGTGTGAGGCCGATACGTCATCACCGGTCGGACGCGGCGGGCGCCATGAAGGACATCTTCCCTCATGCCCGGCAAAGTCATAGAATCAAACGGATAAGGCGTCGTTCAGAACGCTGAGATCGCTTCCATCGTACGTCGCGACCCGCAACCGCCACACCGGGGAAATGCGTGACATCAGGCAAGACGACTGAGACACATTCCTGCGACACCGTGTTGTGTCGCTGCCAGGGGCGCGTCACCCAGGGCGCAATCGAATTGCTCGACCCCTCCGGCGTGGCGATCGTGGACAGGCTTTGCCGTGTCGACACGGCGGCTCAGCTCGCCAGGCATGGCAGTGGCCCGCTGGCCGTCGGCTGCAGCCGCGAATCTCCGCTCGTTTCGAGCCAGTCGCCGCCGGACCGTGCACTGCGCTTTTTCCCGGCGCGCGAATACGCCGTCGGCGGCAGTGCCGCTGCGCCGCGACTGGCGGCGCTGATCGCCATGGCGCGATTGCCCGAGCCGCCACCGGTCGAGTCGGTGCCTTATGAAAGCAACGGGCGGCTTGCCATTCTGGGTGCCGGCCCCGAGGCTTTGGCCTGGGCCGCCCGCTTGCAGGGCAAGGCCGATGGGCAGATGCAGGTCACGGTGTTTGCCGAAGACGAACACCCGCTACCAGCGGCGAGTCCGCGCGAAACGCCCGTGCATCGCGCACGCGACGTGACCATCGACGGCTGGCTCGGTGCCTTCGAAATCGCCTGGACGCCGGCTAATCCGGTGGATGCCAATCAGTGCACCGGCTGCGGCGCCTGCCTCTCGGTCTGTTCGAGCGACGCCGTCGTGCGCGACGGCGTGGCCGCATTCGTCGATCTGGCGCGATGCAACGACAAGCGCGCCTGCGTTGCGGCCTGCGATGTCGGCGCGATCGACTTTGCGATGCAGTCGCGCAGCGCGCGTTTCGACCTCGTGCTCGATCTGGCCGCAACGCCGCGCCTCGCCATGGCGCATCCGCCTCAAGGTTATTTCGCGCCGCGCGGCGATCCGCTGGCCCTCGCCGAGGCGGCGCTGGCGCTTACCGAACTGGTGGGCGAGTTCGACAAGCCGCGCTTCTTTGAATACAAGCGCAGCACCTGCGCGCACTCGCGCAGCCGCAAGGAAGGCTGTTCGCGCTGTATCGAGAGTTGCTCGACCTCGGCAATCCGCGCCGACGGCGACGGCGTGCACGTCGAGCCGCATCTGTGCATGGGCTGCGGCGCCTGCGCAAGCGTCTGTCCCTCGGGTGCGATGCGCTACAACTATCCCGATGTTCCGTATGAAGGTCAGCGCCTGCGCGCCGCGCTGGCGGCATGGGACGGCACCGCGGCGCCCGCGCCCACCGTACTCTTTCATGGCCTTAAAGAAGCGGCGCAGCTCAAGGCCTACGCTGAAACAGAAGCGCTGCCGGCCGACTGGCTGCCGATCGCGCTGCACGATGCGGCCAGCGTCGGTCCCGACCTGATGCTCTACGCACTGTGTGCCGGCGCCGCGCGTGTTGCCGTGTGGCAGGGGGACGATGCGCCCGCCACCTACCGTGCCTCGGCCTCGCGCGCGGCGGCGTTCGCGCATTCGGTGCTCGAAGGTCTCGGCCTCGATGCG
>CBDULG010000068.1:0-12357 GCA_965367985.1 uncultured Rhodocyclaceae bacterium | reverse complement strand
GATTGTTAGTCGCATCGGCGGCCTGCCGGATCGGTGCCACCGCCAGCACGCCGCAGTACCGCGAGCAACGCGCGCCGATTCGCCTCGTCGCCGTGCTTTCACAGCGCCGACGTTGCATGAGGCGTGGCCTGCAAACGGGACTCGCGCGCGCCCGAGCGAGTGCTCGCCGGTGCGCTGCCGCGTCGCACACAAAGCGCTGATCGTGGACGCAATCGATCATCAGGTCCTGGCCGATATTCTGCTCCTGCAGACCGCGCTGCAAGCCGCCCCCGACGAGAACCGCCTGCTGAGCACGGTGGCCGAGGGGCTTTCCTGCGTTCCGGGCGCAGGCGCCTGCGAGGTCCTCACTGAAGGGACGTCGTGCTCGCCGCGATGTAACGCCAAAACGGCTCGCCGTTACGCGCTTTCGACACAGGCTGCGTGTTACGGCGAGATGTGTTTTTTCATCACCGATCCGCACACCTTTGCGCGCTACGAGCCGTTCATTCTCGGCACCGCCAACTTCGTTGCGCTGTGGATCGAGAACCGGCGCCACCAGGCAAAGCTCGAATCGTTCAACGAGCGGCTCGAGCAGCAGGTCAATGAGCGCACCACCGCGTTGCGCGAAAGCGAGAGCCGCTACCGCCTTCTGGTCGAGAACCAGACCGATCTGGTGGTCAAGGTCGACGCCGAAGGGCGCTTCCTGTTTGTCAGTCCGTCCTACTGCCGGCTGTTCGGCAAGACCGAAGACGAACTGCTGGGCAAGACCTTCATGCCGCTGGTGCACGAGGACGACCGCGAAAGCACGGCGCGGGAGATCGCCAAATTGTTCCATCCGCCGCACACCGCGTACATGGAACAGCGCGCGCTGACGCAAGAAGGCTGGCGCTGGCTGGGCTGGATGGATACCGCGGTTGTCGACGAGACCGGCCAACTCATTGAAATCATCGGCGTCGGCCGGGACATCACCGAGCGCAAACGCGCCACCATGGCGCTGTACGAAAGCGAGGCGCGCTACCGCGAGGTGTTCAATCAGCAGTTCATGTTCATGGGTATTCTCGCGCCGGATGCAACGCTGCTCGAAATCAACGACCTCGCGTTGCGCGCCCTCGATGTGACGCGCGAGGACTGCCTCGGTCTGCCGGCGTGGCAGCTTCCCGCGTGGGAAGGCATGCCCGATGCGCGCGCGGTCTGGGAGGAGCGCCTGGCGCAGGCGGCGTCCACCGAGGGTCCGCTCGTGACCAAGGAAATTTTCCGCGACGCCCAGGGGCGCCTGCGCCACGCTGACGGCGCCACCACCGCCATTCGCGACGAGCACGGGCGACTCATCTACTTTCTCGTGCAGGCCAGCGACATCACCGAGCACCGCCAGGCGCAGGCCGACCGGGACGCGCTGATGGCCGAACTCACTGCCCTCAACCAGCAACTGGAGGCGCGCGTCCTCGAGCGCACCGCGGCGCTTGAGACGCTGAACAAGGAACTCGAGTCCTTCACCTACTCGGTCTCCCACGACCTGCGCGCACCCCTGCGCGCGGTCACCGGCTTCTCGCAGATTCTCGCCAAACGGCACACTGAGGCATTGGATGAAGAAGGCCGCCACTATCTCGACAACGTCGTCAATTCGGCTCAGTACATGAGCACCCTGATCGAGGATCTGCTGCGTTATTCGCGCATCGGCCGCTCGGCGATCCGACTGCGTGCAGTGCCGCTCGACGCCGTGCTGAGCAATCTGCAGACCACCTTCATGCAACGCCTGTCAGAAGCGGACGCGCGGCTGGTGATCGAAGAACCGCTCGCCACTCCGCACGGCGATACGACCCTGATCGGGCAGATTCTGGGTAATCTTATCGATAACGCGCTAGTCTACCGTGCTCCGGACAGGACGCCGCGCATCCGCGTTGCGGCGCGCCGCGACGACACACACGTCGTGATCAGCGTCAGCGACAATGGCATTGGCATCGAGCCCGAATACCACGAGAAAATATTCGAAGCTTTTCAACGCCTGCACAGCCGCAGCGAATATCCGGGAAGCGGCATTGGCCTGGCAATTGTCGCCAAGGCGGCGCACCTCATGGAGGGTAAGGTGGAATTGAGTTCTCGTCTTGGCGAGGGCACGCGTTTCGACGTCGTGCTGCCGGCAGCACCGGATGGCGTCGCGGTCGTTGCGGGAGAACCCGCGCCATGAATCAACCCGCCTGCATCCTCATGGTCGATGACAGCGCAATGGACGTCGAACTGGCGCTCGACGCGTTTCGCGAAGCGCGTCTGGCTAACCAGATCGAAGTCGCCCGCGATGGTGAAACCGGTCTCGACTACCTGCTCGGCAAGGGGAAATACGCCGATCGAGAGCGCTTCCCGACGCCCGATATCATCCTGCTCGACCTCAAGATGCCGCGTGTCGACGGCTTCGAAGTGCTGCGCCGAATCAAGGGCTTGCCCAAACTCAGGCGCATCCCGGTCATCGTCCTTACGTCGTCCCGCGAAGAGGGGGATCTGGCGCTGTCGTATGATAGCGGCGCCAATTCCTACCTCGTCAAACCGGTGTCGTTCAGCGGTTTTGTAGATGTCGTGCGCCGCATCGGGGATTACTGGCTCACGCTAAACGTTGGCGCCCCGCTCACCGACGAATCCTGAGTTTTCCGCATGCCGCTGTCCGTGCTGATCATCGAGGACCATCCCACTGACGCCGAGCTGACCACGCTGCGCCTGCGCGACGCGGGATTTGATCTGTCCTCGCAGTGCGTGCAGACCGAGGCCGAGTACCTCGCGGCACTCGACACCCATCCCGAGCTGATCCTCTCCGACTGGCGCCTGCCGCGCTTCAGCGGCCAACGGGCGCTCGAGTTGCTGCGTCTGCGCGGAGAAGACATCCCTTTCATCATCGTCTCGGGCAGCATTGGCGAGGAGGCCGCGATCGACGCCCTGCATCAAGGCGCCAGCGATTACGTGCTCAAGGACCGCCCGGCCCGCCTCGGCGCGGCCGTGCGCCGCGCACTGGGCGAGAAGCGCTTGCGCGAGCGACACGCCCAGGCGCAGGAAAGGCTGCGCCTCGCGGATCGCGCCTTCCAGAATACCGCCGAAGGCATCGCCGTGACCGACACCGATGGCGTGATCGTTTCGGCCAATCCGGCATTCGAGGCAATCACTGAATATACGCCGGCGGAGTCGCTGGGCCGCAACATGCACATGCTGCACTCGGCGCGCCACGATGCGGCCTTCTACCGGCAACGCTGGGCGACCCTGCGCACCAGCGGGCAATGGCGCGGCGAAACCTGGAATCGGCGCAAAAGCGGCGAGATCTATCCCGAATGGCTCACTATCAGCGCAGTACGCGACGAGAACGACACCGTCACGCATTATGTGTGGGTGTTCAGCGACATCTCGCACATCAAGCAGGCGCAAGCGCAAATCGACTTCCTTGCGCACCACGATCCGCTCACCCGGCTGCCCAACCGGAGCCTGTTCCAGGACCGCCTCGATCACGCGCTGGCGCGTGCCCGGCGCACACCGCACAGCCTCGCCGTGGTGTTTATCGACCTCGATCGATTCAAGACCGTCAACGACACGCTCGGCCATCCGGCGGGCGACGATCTGCTGCGCGAGGTCAGCCGCCGAATGGGCAATGTCGTGCGCGCCAACGACACGCTGGCCCGAATCGGCGGCGACGAGTTCGTGCTGTTGCTCGAAGACGACGCCACCGCCAGCCATGCCGCCACCGTGGCGCGCAAACTTATCGGCGTGATGGCGCAGCCGGTAACTATCGCCGGGCACGCACTGGTCGTGACCGCGAGCATCGGCATCAGCGTCTACCCCAACGACGGCGAGGATGCTGACACGCTGGTGCGCCATGCCGATCGAGCAATGTACGAAGCCAAACAGCAGGGCCGGAATCACTTCCGTTTCTTCACCAAGGCGCTCACCGAAGGCGCCTTCGAACGCCTGGTGATGGAAAACCAACTGCGCGGTGCGATCTTCCGCGACGAACTGGTGCTGCACTACCAGCCGCTGGTGGACCCGGCGAGCGCCGAGGTGCTCGGCGTCGAAGCGCTGGTGCGTTGGCAACATCCCGTATGGGGTCTGGTGCCGCCGGACCGATTCATTGCGCTCGCCGAGGAGATGGGCATCATCGGCGAGATCGGCGGCTGGGTGCTGGACGCCGCGTGTCACCAGCTGGTGCACTGGGACGCCGCGGGCCTGAAGATCCCGCGGGTGTCAGTGAACTTGTCGATGCAACAGATCGATCGCGACGGGCTGGTGGAACAGGTGCAACAAACCTTGCAGCGCAGCGGCCTGGCTGCCTCGCGGCTCGAACTGGAGGTCACCGAATCGATGCTGATGCGCGATCCCGAACACAGTTGCGGTGTGCTCAATGCGCTCAAGGCGCTTGGCACGCAGCTCGCCATGGACGACTTCGGCACCGGTTATTCGAGCCTCGCCTACCTCAAACGCCTGCCGCTCGACCGGCTCAAGATCGATCGATCTTTCGTAAATGACATTGGCGCCGACACCAATGATGAAGCGATCATCCGCGCCATCATCGCGCTGGCGCGCAGCCTGGGATTGGAAACCGTCGCGGAAGGCGTGGAAACGGAATTGCAGGCCGACTTCATCCGGCGTGAAGGCGCCAACATGGCGCAAGGATACTACTATGCCCGCCCGCAAGCCGCGGACGCGCTTTGCGAAACCCCCGCGGCTGCACGCGAGGGCAACAAGATCAGCGCTGCATCGGCACCGTCCAACTGACCGCCGATGCCATCGCAGCAGCGGTCAAGGTACAGGCGAGCAATACATACAGACTCGGCGCGAAGAACGGGTTATCAGTATTCAGGAACATTTGCGCGCTCCTCCGTAGGTTGCAACGCATACACCTTTGCACGGCTGGTGCGGCGCTGCATAGCTTTAACGCGCTCAGCGTGACGGATTGGGCAGCACGCGACGAATTTTCAACAAAAATACAACACCTCAAATATTGACACGGCAGCGCAATGCGGTGCAGCAAAACCCTGTTGTTCAAAGGGAGAATCATCGTGCGTCCGTGACGAGGTGACCGACCGGCAGCACTGCAATTAGCTGCGCTGCCGACTTCGCCAGGCCGCGCGATCGCGCCGCGGCCGCGACGCGCCACGCATTCGCCATCGTCACCGCACAATGCGATCATCGCAGCCAATGCTTGTTCTCGGAGTTCCCCAACGCATGAAAGAAAGAAAATACGCCGAATCTGCGGCACATAACTTCCCCACCGCCGAAGACGAAGTCAAGGCAGCACAACTGCCCTCACCCTATGACGGGCCGGGCAGCTCCTTCCGCATGGCGTTCGCCGACAGCGAATTCCTGCTGCGCCAGGAGTTGCGCCCGGTGCGCCTGCAACTCGAGTTGCTCAAGGCGGAGTTGATTCAGCAGGAACAGGGCGTCGACGCGACCGTCGTGGTTTTCGGCAGCGCACGCTTCAAATCGCCAGAAGTCGCGGCAGAGATGCTCGAGGCGGCACGCGCCGCCGGCGACCCCGCGCGCATCCGCCTTGCTGCGCAGATGGTCAAGAACGCCCGCTACTACGAAGAAGCCCGCCGCTTCGGCGAGCTGGTGACGCGCGAGGCCGACGCGCTGGGCGAACCCGTTGTGGTGACCACTGGCGGCGGTCCCGGCATCATGGAAGCGGGCAATCGTGGCGCTTTCGAAGCCGGTGGCCGCAGCATGGGGATGAGCATCTTCCTACCCTTCGAGGAAGCCCCCAATCGCTGGATCACACCGGAATTGTGTTTCCGCTTCCATTATTTCGCCATCCGCAAGATGCACTTTCTCATGCGCGCCGTGGCGCTGGTGAGCTTTCCGGGCGGGCTGGGCACGCTCGACGAATTGTTCGAAGTGCTTACCCTGAGCCAGACGCACAAGATCCGCCGCCGCCCGATCGTCCTTATCGGGCGCGACTTCTGGCAGCGCCTGATCAATTTCGATGTGCTCATCGAACACGGCGTGATCAACCCGGAAGACGTGAACTTGTTTCACTACGCTGAAACCGCAGAGGAAGCGTGGGACATCATCAAGGCGGTGTATAACGGCGAGCTTCGCGCGGTCGACGCAAGCCGCCCGCTCGACGCCTGAGGCGTCACCCCACATGGCCAAACGACCTGCACGCACGACAAGCCGCCGCCGCAAGGCGAACCCCGGCGCGGCGGCGAAACGCCTGCTCAAAACGATGACGCGCATCTCGATGCGGGCCGGTTCGCGCGCCGTGGGCCGGGCCGCCAAGGCGGTTGCCCAACAGACGAAGCCGCCCCCGGGGGCCGGCGAGTGGATCAGCGGTCACGCCATCGGCGCGGGCGGCGGGCGGCGCTATTTTCTCTTCCGACCGAACGGCGTCACGGGCCGCGAACGGCGGCCGCTGCTGGTGATGCTGCACGGTTGCAGCCAGAGCGCGCGCAGCTTTGCCCTGAGCACCCGAATGAACTCGATCGCCGGCCGCGCTGGCGCTTTCGTCCTCTACCCCGAGCAGGATCGGCGCGTCAATCCGCAGGGATGCTGGAACTGGTTCGATACCAAGACGCGCCAGGCCAACGCCGAAGCCGCGACGCTGATCGCTGCTATTGATCAGGTCTGCCTGTTCTATCCCGTCGATCGCGAGGCGATTTGTGTCGCCGGGTTTTCGGCCGGTGCGAGCATGGCGGCTCTGCTCGCCACGCTCCACCCCGAGCGCTTCCGCGCGGTGGCCATGCATTCGGGCGTCGCGCCGGGCATCGCCAGCTCGTCCGGATCCGCGATTGCCGCGATGCGCGGACATCACCGTCCGACGGCGCCCGCCGCCCCGCAATCATGGCCACCGCTGCTGGTCATTCATGGCACGGCGGATGGGGTCGTCACCGCCAACAACGCACTCGCCTCAGCGCGTTTGTGGGCAACGTCACTCGGCGCACGCGAGGCCACTCAGCGCACCGTTCAACGTGGCAAGCGGCATGCGGCAACGGTGACCGATTTTCGCCTCGGCGGGCGTGTTGTCGTCAGCCTGCACGAAATCGACCGCCTCGCCCACGCCTGGAGTGGCGGCCCGCCAAAGCAACTCTTCAGCGATCCGGCCGGACCCGACGCATCCCGCCTGATCTGGCGCTTTTTCAGCCATCGCGTTAAAAGCGCGCGTTAACCGCTATCCACTCACGATCGGCCGGCCGATCAGCGCGAGATGCCACCAGAAGACAAACGCGAGGTAGATTGCAAGGCCGCCAACGAGGGCTATCGCGTCACCGTACGGCACTGTCAATTGCGGCGCCGGGCGCGGCGCGCGCCGCTTGAGCGAAATGCGGACGGCAATCGCCCAGATCAGAAACGTGCCAAAGAGCAGCACATCGGCCAGCATGCCGTTGACCAGCAGGTGCGCCACGGCCCACAACTTGACCGCCACCAACATCGGGTGCCGCGCCCACCGCCCGATGCGGCTCGGCACATAGGCCGCGATCAACAGCACGAACACCGGCAACATCAACAGCATGGCTACATGGCGAAGCGATGGCGGTGGCAGCCAAAGCGCCACTGGCGCGCTGCGCGCGATGCCGTAACCGTAGATGATCAAAATCAGGCCGGCCAATGACACCATCGAATACAGTGCTTTCCAGCGCGGCAGGCCCAGACTTTGAACCCGCTGCTCTCGCCAGCCGGCGGCAAAAATTCCAACGCAATGGGGTAGAAAGAATAGGATGAGGCCGACAATCAAAGTTGTCATTCATGGTCTCCAGACAGTCGCTGCGGGGCGGATAGCTGCCGCGCTGTGTTCAATTTCAGCACGCCGGCAAATCATGCATGAGGCGCGCCGCAAACATACCAATGATGGTTCCGAAGGCAAGCTCGCCGCTACGGTGAAACGCGCCATCCGTTGATCTGAGGTCGAAACGTCGAGCTCAAATGGTCGACGGCGTCATACTCGGGCGCACGGCCGACCCAGCGCAGATTTACCTTGTTGGGGCCGATTGGCCCATCGCCTCACGCCACCCTGCCATAACGGTCAGGCCGCGGCACTGGCGAAGGCGAGTCCGCCGAGCACCGCCAGCGCGTCGCCCGGCCGCAATGCGTCGAACGAGTCACGCTTCGCATCGCTCATGAATCCGAAAGGCTGGCATGTACTGCAGGCGCACGGCGTGCCGACGAGCGGTGCCGCACCAGTACGCGCACCGAAGCCTTGAACGCCTCTGCCAGCCATTCGGCGAAATACACCGACCGATGTTGTCCGCCGGTACAGCCAATGGCGACCGTGAGATAGCTGCGGTTATCGCGAATATAGGCCGGCAGCCAGGTGGCGACGAAGCGGCGGATGTCTTCCGCCATGCGCGGCACTTCCGGCGTCTTCTCGAGAAAGTCGATGACTGGCTGATCCTTGCCGGTGAGCGGGCGCAGATTGGGGTCGTAGTGCGGGTTGGGCAGGCAGCGCACGTCGAACACCAGGTCGGCGTCGACCGGAATGCCGTACTTGAATCCGAAGGACTGGAACAGCAGCGTCAGCCCTTCGGTGATGTCGAGTTGCATGAAATCCTTGACCCAGGCGCGCAAGGTGTTGGCCTGGGTTTCGCTCGTGTCCATGCGGTGACCGAGACGCGCGATCGGCTCGAGCGCCTCGCGTTCGCGCGCGATCGCTTCGGGCAAGGTGACGTCTTCACTGGCCAGCGGATGGCGTCGGCGGGTTTCGGAGAAGCGTGCGATGAGCGTCTCGTCGCGCGCGTCGAGAAAGATGAAGCGCACGTCGGCGACCATGCTGCGCAAGCGTTCGACTTCGCCAGGCAGTGCCGCTATCGATGCGCCGGAGCGCACATCCACGGCCACCGCGACGCGCTGGTAACCGATGCCGTGCAGGGTCGTGAGCAATTGTGGGAGCAGCGTCCCGGGCAGATTGTCGACCACGTAGTAACCCGCGTCTTCAAGCACGTTGAGGGCGACACTCTTGCCCGATCCGGACATGCCGCTGATGAGGACGATTTGCATGAGGCTCACTCGATACACGATTTAACAAGTGTACAGGTAACACAGGCACATCACGGCCGTAAGTCGGGCGCTACCAACGGCAGCTGCGCGCTGCGATCAGGCGATCCGCTGACCCTGCGTGGAGACCAGCCAAGCGCCATCACGGCGCGCGACGCCGGCCTTGACAAGACTGTCGACCAGCCAATCGGCCAGCTGTTCAGCACTCAGGCCGAGGAAGCGCGCGTTGGCGGTGCGAAACAGGGGCACGCGATCGAGCAAAACGGGCAGGTCGTCGAGCGCGATGCGCCGCGCATCGAGCAGCGCGAAGGTGACGCAGCCACGGATCGCATTGCGCGCCATGCGCGTGCCGTCCTCGACGAACGCCTGTAGCCGCGCATACGCGGCGGCGAGCGCTTCGTCGATTTCGACGAACGGCGCACCGTGACCCGGAATGACACAGCGAATCGGCAGGCGGGCGATGGCGTTGATCGTCTCACGCGCGCCGCCGATGCCGTCGTCGGTGCCGAGCACGTCGGCAAACAGGATGCCGAAGCCGTCACGCCACAAGGCGTCGCCCGAAATCAGTACGCCCTGATCCGCGTTGAAGAACATCAGCGCGTCCATGTCGTGCCCGGGCGCAGCGAGCGCCTGCCATTCCAGTCCGCCCATCGGGCGCGTCTCGCCGGCATGCATGGCGTGATCGGCCACAAAGCGCTCGCCACGCTGCTCGGTGAGCGAGAGCAACAAAGCCGCTTCGTCCCACTGCTCGACGGCCGCGTGCATACCCACCGGCACGCTGATGCGTCCGCCGAAGGCACGCTGCACTGCGGCGTTGCCACCAATGTGGTCGGAGTGCGAGTGGGTATTGACGATATCGGTCAGCGTGCGCTTGCCCAGCGCGTGACGCACCAGCGCCACGGTCTGCTCGGCGTGGCTCACGTAACCGGTATCGACCAGCGTCGCGGCATCACCCTCGACGAGCAGGATGTTGTTTGACGACAGCCAGCCGCGTTCCAGCACCTGCACGGATTCGGGCAAGGGCGATTTCTTGCTTGGCTTCAACCGTCGATCGGGCAGCGCGTCGTCGGGCGTGATCGGCACATGATCGGCCGCCGGCGGCTGCGCGTGGGCGTCGGTCGGGTCGTCGGCGTGGTCGTTGCCGAAAATCTCGTCGGCAGAGCGGCCACAACCGGTGCAGGTTTCTGATTCGGGGTCGATTTCGCAGATGCCGATGCATGCAGACATGGGCTCTCCTGTCTCGCGAGCCGCGGGGCTCAGAACTTCTCGGGCCGCAGCACCTCGACCTCGCTGACCCACATGATCATCGCGTAGTTGTCGTAGTACTGCGCCTTCAGATGGGCCGCGATGGCGGCGGCGGCCGCGTCGTTGCATACCACCTCGATGCGGATATTGCGACTGGCGTCCCAGCCCGCGTTGCGCACGCCACGGTGACCTTTGCCGCGCGCCTCGGTGATGGTGTAACCGTGTGCGCCAAGGCGGTCAAGATCGCGCACCAGCGCGCTCTCGATCGCCGCCTCGGTCACGATGGTCAGCAGTTTGCGGATATGGTCGTGGGCCAGGGTCATCGCTCAGGCTCCAAAAAAGGCATGGGTACGTTCGGCCATCGCATGATAGAGCGGCACGCCGACCAGCACGTTGAACGGAAAGGTGATGCCGAGCGCCGCGGTGAGTGAAAGCGTGGGGTTGGCCTCGGGCACCGACACCCGCATGGCCGCCGGCACCGCAATGTAGGACGCGCTGGCGGCCAGCGTGGCGAGTACGGCCGTGCCGCCCACCGACAATCCCAACGCCCAGCCCAACAGCGTCCCGATCACCGCCGAAAATATCGGAAACACCACACCAAAAGCGAGCAGGAACAGTCCGTACTGACGCAAGGAGCCAATCTGTGCGGCGGTGATCAGGCCCATTTCGAGCAGGAAGATGGCGAGGATGCCCTTGAACAGGTCAAAGAACAGCGGCTTGATCGACACCACGCCCTCCGGCCCCGCCGCCCAGCCGATGAGCAGGCCGCCGAGCAACAGCACGATGCCCTTGCCCAAAAACACCTCGTGCATCACCGCGCCCCAACGGGTATCGCGGCTCATCCCACGGGCGAGGACGATGCCGACGAGGATGGCCGGCACTTCGAGCAGTACCAGCAACAAGGGCATGTGTGCTTCGAAGAAGATCTCGCGCGTGCCGAAGTAGGCCACCGCCACGGCGTAGGTGCCGACGCTGACCGAGCCGTAGTGCGCGGCAATCGACGCGGCATCGGCGCGTGCGAAACGGCCGAACTGGCGCAGCAGCGGATACGCTACCAGGGGCAGCAGGAAGCCCATCGCCAGCACCGCCAGCATCTGCGGCAGCAGATCGCCGAAGGGCTGCTTGGCCAGTTCGATACCACCCTTCAAGCCAATCGCCAGCAGCAGCAGGATGCTGACGAAATCGTAGATCGCGGCGGGCAGACGCAGCTCCGCGCGGGCCAACCCGGCAAACAGCCCGAGCAGGAAAAACAGGATGATCGGATCGATCGGATTCATGCTCGCTCACGGGCCGTTTGGGGCGACGCGCCGCGGATCGCATCGCCGCGACACGACCCGGCGAACAGATCGCAATTTCGCGAAAATCTTCTATCGCTCGCCGCCGGCACGCTCACCCTGGTCGAACATGTCAGTCGCCGCTTCACGCTCGGCAATGCGCGACAGCACGGCGCGCTTGCCGTCGTCATCGAGGCGGCTCCACGCGGTGATCTCTTCGATGGTGCGAAAGCAGCCCTTGCACAAGCCGCTGCGTGCGTCCATCTCGCACACGTTGATGCACGGCGACTTGACGCTCATTACGCTGATTGCTTTGCGCGCTTGGCGAGAATCGCGCGCGCGACTTTGGACCCAGGACCGCGACCCAGTTGCTCGCTGATCCAGGCCGCGGTGTCGACCAGCGTGTCGATGTCGACGCCGGTCTCGATGCCCAGGCCGTTGAGCAGAAAGACAACGTCCTCGGTGGCGACGTTGCCCGACGCACCGGCCGCATAGGGGCAACCGCCCAGCCCGCCGACCGAGGCATCGAAGACGGCCACGCCCATCTCGAGCGAGGCATAGATGTTGGCCAGCGCCTGACTGTAGGTGTCGTGATAGTGGCCGGCGAGACGGTCGATCGGCACGCGCACCGCGACGGCTTCGAGCATGCGTTGCGTCTTGACCGGCGTCGCCATGCCGATGGTGTCGCCCAGGCTGATTTCGTAGCAGCCCATGTCCTGCAACCGGGCCGCGACATCCGCCACAGCGGCTGGCGCGATCGGACCCTCGTACGGGCATTCCACCACGCACGACACGTAACCGCGCACCTTTACCCCCGCCGCCTGCGCCGCGGCCATCACCGGCTCGAATCGCGCCAGCGACTCGGCAATCGAACAGTTGATGTTCTTCTGGCTGAAGGATTCGG
>CBDULG010000067.1:0-12480 GCA_965367985.1 uncultured Rhodocyclaceae bacterium | reverse complement strand
CTCGAGGCGAACCGACAAGTCGTTGCCTTCGGCCTGCGACACCCGCTGGCGCATGCTCTGTACCTTGTCGGAGATCCCCAGCAGATTCTGCACATGATGGCCGACTTCGTGCGCGATCACGTAGGCCTGTGCAAAATCACCCGGCGCGCGGAAACGGGTGCGCAACTCTTCGTAAAACCCCAGATCGATATACACCTTCTGGTCGGCCGGGCAATAGAACGGCCCCATCGCCGACTGCCCGACACCGCATGCGGTGCGTGTCGCGCCGGTGAACAGCACCAGCGTCGGTTCGACGTAGCGCTGCCCGCTCGCAGCGAAGATCGTCTTCCAGGTTTCTTCGGTGTCGGCCAACACCATCGAGACGAATTTTGCCTGCGCGTCGTCGGCGGGAATCGGCTGTGCGGGTTCGTTCATCGCGACCTGCCCGCCACCGGAACCCATGTTCAGCACCACGCTGGGATCGACGCCGAAATACATCGCGACCAGCGCGAGCACGATGGTACCGATACCGATCTTGCCGCGCCCGCCCAGGCGCATGCCGCCTCGGCCCCCGAAACGCGAGCCGCGACGGTCTTCGACGTTACTGCTTTCGCGTCCATTATCGAACCGCATCGAGCCTCTCCCGCAATTGCTGAAACTGCATTCTGGCACAAGCGCACCGCCACCATGCAGCAGGAGAGTCCCCGCCCTTGCATTGATTGACGAAGCGCCTTGTCTGCCAAGGCGTACTCGAATGGCGTGGCGCACCACGCCATTGAAGTCGCCACATCGAGTGAGACCGAATGCGCTCGGAACTCACGCCGCCTGCGCCTTCTCCGCGCGCAGCGTCGCGGCAAGATGTTCGAGCGAGAACGGGTCTGCCTCGGCGAGCGAGGCTTGCCGGCACACTTCCGCCACCAAGCCCAGTATCCGGTCGGACGCGTCGGTCGCAGGCGGAAGGTGGCCAGAAAGCAGCGTCGCCGGTTGCAGCCGCGCAATCGCTTCGAGTGTGCGACCGAAGCGCGCCTGGTCCACAAGCGCGAGCCATGGCGCATCGAGTGAAGACCAGCCCGCCAGCCCCGCCTGCAGTGGCGCATCGGCAAGCTCACCCACATCGGTCACCGGCTCCGGGAGCACTGCGCCGAAGGCATCGACGAGAAAGAGTACACCGTCGCGCGCGTCGAAGAATCCCAGACTCTCGGGGGCGTCGAAATAGGGTGGCCGCACTGCCATCAGACGGCGATCGGCAAGCTCGAGCGCCGCCCCTGGCTCGAGCAGGTGAACTCTGGACACATCGAGGCCGGCGAGCTGCATCTTGCCCCTGCCGAGGAAATTGGTGACGATGCGCACGCGCGGCGCACGGTCGAGCACCCGCGCCAGGTTGCCCGCATGGTCGGCGTCTAGATGACTTAGCCAGATCCAGCGCAGTTCGCGCAGGTCGATCTCCGCCTCGAGCGCCGACAGGTACGCATCGCCAAGCGCTGCCAGCCCGGTGTCGACCAGCAGCGGCTCGCGTCCCTTAAGCAGGAAACTATTGACGGGCAGGACGCCCATGCCCGGCACCGGAAGCCACGCAGGAATGACGTGCCAAGCATCGCTGGCGCGTGTAATTGGATGCAAGGCGGGAAGTTCTATCGCAGACATATGAACGACTCCTTCTAAACACGGCGGATGCCACCGCCGAACTTTGATAAAACACCTATGTGTTGCGAAATAATTTAATATCGGATTCGGGCCTTGTCAATACTTGATTAAACACAGGTGTATTTCCAAATGAAGAAGAAGCGCTCTTACCAGATGCGCAAGCGCGCTGAAGCGCAGGACGAAACGCGACTGCGCATTGTCAACGCGACGATGGCGTTGCATGAGGAGCTCGGGCCGCGCGCCGCCACGATCAGCGCGATCGCAGAGCGCGCCGGCGTACAGCGGCTGACCGTGTACCGGCACTTTGCCGACGATACGGCGTTGTTCGAAGCCTGCACCTCACGCTGGCTGAGCCTCAACCCACCGCCGGACCCTCAGCGCTGGGAGGCGATCGACGATCCAATCGCCCGTTTACGCGCGGCGCTGACTGCGTTTTACGACTACTACAGCGCGACCGAGCGCATGTGGACGGTGTCGTTTCGGGATGTGGATCTGGTGCCCGCGCTGCAGGCTCCAATGGCGCACTTCGCTGCCTTTGTAACGAACACGGCGGACGCGCTGAGCGATCGGTTCCAGTTGAACAAACCGCTAGAAGAGCGCCTCCGGCAAACCGTCCGGCATGTGCTCGCCTTCCCGACGTGGAACAGCCTGAGACACCAGAATATCGACAACGCGCACGCGATCGCGCTTGTTGTCGCGTGGCTGAACGGCGTTCTGACCAGCCCGCCGAAATGACCCCGCGCATGTACGCGGAACGTGCCGGCAATTCAAGCAAGAAGCCCTTCATCGCCTTATGGCGACGAAGGGCTTGGTTGAACCTAAAAACGGCAGTTGACCGCTTGTTTGTTTCGATAAAGTTATAAATTTATTGACATATTTCCGCTTGGCAGGTTTCACCCATTGGGTGAGAACGCTACGCGCCCGATTGCACGGCTGGCGGGCCCCCTGCCCGCGTTACTCGTCCTAGCAGGGGCCGCTCCTGCGTCCTCCTCGCGCCTTGTCAGACGACCCGCCAGCCGCACACTCGGGCGCGTCCAACTGCCGTTTCCAGGTTGAATCAGGTCGAGCCGGCGAACGACATTGACTTCAACCTGGGTTAGATGGCAAACGCCGCGGTCGTGGATGACTATTCGAACTCGATGATGATCTCGTCCACCGTGAGACTGGCACCCGGGTTGGCGACGATCTTCTTGACCACGCAATCCTCTTCGGCCCGGAGCACGTTCTCCATCTTCATCGCCTCGATCACCGCCAGCTTCTCGCCTGCCTTGACGGGGTTGCCTGGCAACACCGCGACCTCGCGCAGCAAACCGGGCATCGGCGAGAGCAGGAACTTCGACATGTCGGGCGGCAGTTTCTTGGGCATCAGCGACAACAATTCTGCGGCGCGCGGCCGCATCACGATCGGTTCGACATACAAACCGAAGTGAGTAATGCGGTAGTGCATGCCGCGGCGCTCGATCTGAAGGCATAGCGGCTCACCGTTGACCGTGCCCTCGAACAACAGGCTGCCAAAGTGCCAGTCGGAGACGATTTCGTAGGTGCGATCGCCATGCGTGATTGCCATGCCGCCCGCGACCGGCGCCACCGACATGGGGTATTCCTTTTCCCCCATGATGACGACCCACTCGCGCGACACCTTGCGCCCATGGCCGCGCATCTGGCCCGTGGTCTGCACCGCGCGCTCGATGTAGCGGTTGCGCGCGAAGGTGGCGACGGCGGCCAGCAGCGCCGGATCGTCGTGCGGCACCATTGAAGCATCGAAGCCGGAAGGGTATTCCTCCGCCATGAAGCCGGTGTGGAAGTTGCCGGAGCAAAAGCGCGGATGCTGCAGCAGCGCAGCCTGAAACGGAATATTCGAGCCGATGCCGCGGATGACGAAAGCATTGAGCGCGTCGCGCATGCGGCGGATTGCGTCGTTGCGATCGCTGCCATGCACGATGAGCTTGGCAATCATCGAGTCGTAATACATCGATATTTCACCGCCCTCGAACACGCCGGTATCGACGCGCACACCGTCCCCTTCGGCAGGGGGCTGGAATTTCACCAGCCGTCCGGTAGAGGGAAGGAAACCGCGGAAGGGATCTTCGGCGTTGATGCGGCACTCCATCGACCAGCCATTGATCGGGATGTCTTCCTGCTTGATGGCAAGCTTTTCTCCGGCGGCGACACGGATCATCTGCTCGACCAGATCGATGCCGGTGATGTTTTCGGTGACCGGATGTTCCACCTGCAGGCGGGTGTTCATTTCGAGGAAATAGAAGCTCTTGTCAGCACCGACGACGAACTCCACCGTGCCGGCCGACTGGTAATTCACCGCGCGCGCCAGCGCGACTGCCTGCTCGCCCATGGCCTTGCGCATCTCCGGATCGACGAAGGGCGAGGGCGCCTCTTCGATCACTTTCTGGTGGCGACGCTGAATCGAACACTCGCGCTCTTGCAGATAAAGCGTGTTGCCATGCGCATCGGCCAGCACCTGAATTTCGATGTGGCGCGGCTCGATGACGAACTTCTCGATAAACACGCGATCATCGCCAAAGGCGTTCTTCGCTTCGCTGCGGCAGGCCGAGAAGCCGGCGTGCGCCTCTTCGTCGTTGAAGGCCACGCGCAAGCCCTTGCCGCCACCGCCGGCCGACGCCTTGATCATCACCGGGTAGCCGATATCCTGCGCGATCTTGACCGCCTGTTCGGCCGTGTCGATCGCGTCGTTGTAGCCTGGAATGGTGTTCACGCCCGCCTTGTCGGCCAATTTCTTCGAGGCGATCTTGTCACCCATTGCGGCCACTGCATCGGGGCCGGGGCCAATAAAGGCAATGCCCTCGGCCTGCAGGCGGCGAGAGAAGGCTTCGTTTTCCGAAAGGAAACCGTAGCCCGGATGCACCGCCTCGGCGCCGGTCTGGCGGCAGGCATCGATGATCTTGTCGATCACCAGATACGACTCAGCCGACGCCGCGGGGCCGATGCATACCGCCTCGTCGGCCATTTCGACGTGCAGGGCGTTGGCGTCCGCCTCGGAATACACTGCTACGCTGGCGATACCCATCTTGCGTGCCGACTTGATCACGCGGCAGGCGATTTCCCCGCGGTTGGCGATCAGGATTTTTTTAAACATGGTGCCCCTCCGCGTTGAAATCGCCTGAGCACGCTGCGCGTGCGAGGCGGATTGACTTGGTCGCTGCGCCGCTGCGCGGCTGGTGACCGCGGTTGGCAATCAGAATCTTTTTGAACATTGCTTGTGCCCTCCCCGGCTTAAAGCGGAATGTTGCCGTGCTTGCGCCACGGATTCTCGAGTTCCTTGTCCTTGAGCATGGCCAGCGAACGGCACACCCGCTTGCGCGTTTCGTGCGGCATGATCACGTCGTCGATGAAGCCGCGCGCGCCGGCAACGAAGGGGTTGGCGAACTTGGCCTTGTATTCGGCTTCGCGTGCCGCGATTTTTTCGGCGTCGTTCTTCTCGCTACGGAAGATGATCTCCACCGCGCCCTTCGGCCCCATGACGGCGATTTCCGCGCTCGGCCAGGCGAAATTCACGTCGCCGCGCAGGTGCTTGGAACTCATCACGTCATAGGCGCCGCCGTAGGCCTTGCGCGTGATCACGGTGATCTTTGGCACCGTGCATTCGGCGTAGGCATAGAGCAGCTTGGCGCCATGCTTGATGATGCCGCCGTATTCCTGGGCGGTGCCCGGCATGAAGCCTGGCACGTCGACCAGCGTGATCACGGGAATATTGAAGGCATCGCAAAAACGCACAAATCGCGCCGCCTTGATCGAGCTCTTGATGTCGAGGCAGCCTGCAATCACCAGCGGCTGATTGGCGACGATGCCCACCGTGGCGCCTTCCATGCGCGCGAAACCGGTGACGATGTTTTTCGCCATGTCGGGCTGCAGCTCGAAGAAGTCGCTGTCATCGACCATCTTGAAGATCAGCTCTTTAATGTCGTAGGGCTGATTCGGATTGCGCGGCACCAGCGTGTCGAGCGACATGTCGAGCCGATCGGCCGGATCGCCGCAGGGCAGCACCGGCGGCTGTTCGCGGTTGCTCGAGGGCAGAAAGCTGATCAGGCGGCGGGTCATCATGAGCGCTTCGACATCGTTCTCGAAGGCGCGGTCGGCCACGCCCGACTTGGTGCTGTGGGTGGTGGCACCGCCCAGTTCCTCGGCAGTCACTTCCTCGTGCGTCACGGTCTTGACCACTTCGGGACCGGTGACGAACATGTAGGACGAATCCTTGACCATGAAGATGAAGTCGGTCATCGCCGGGCTATACACCGCGCCGCCCGCGCACGGCCCCATGATCATCGAGATCTGCGGCACCACGCCAGAAGCCATCACGTTGCGCTGGAACACGTCGGCATAGCCACCAAGCGAGGCGACGCCCTCCTGAATGCGCGCACCGCCCGAGTCGTTGAGGCCAACCACGGGCGCGCCGACCTTCATCGCCTGATCCATCACCTTGCAGATCTTCTCGGCGTGAGTCTCCGACAGTGAGCCGCCGAACACGGTGAAATCCTGCGAGAAGACGAAGGTCAGGCGTCCGTTGACCGTGCCGTAGCCCGTCACCACGCCATCGCCCGGCACATGCTCCGCCTGCATGCCGAAGTCGGCGCAGCGGTGCTCCTTGAACATGTCCCACTCTTCGAAGCTGCCATCGTCGAGCAACAGCTCGATGCGCTCGCGCGCGGTCAGCTTGCCTTTGGCATGCTGCGCCTCGATGCGCTTCTGGCCGCCGCCCTGGCGGGCCAGTTCGCGCTTGTCTTCCAGCTGGCGAATGATGTCTTGCATAGCTCACGTCTCCCGAAAGGAAATTTACCGAGCGGCGTACGCCCGCGCGGGGCGCGCCGTCAGTTCTCGCTCATCAAATTGAGTAATCGGTGTGCGGCCATCGCGGGCGTCGTGTCGCCCCGCGCCACGGCCGCCTGCAGCGCCGGCAGCTCGCTCTTGACGCCGGCGTGGTCACGAAAGCGCTGGCGCAAGCCGCTGTCGATCAACTCCCACATCCACGCCTGCGCCTGCTGCCGGCGTTTTTCGTCGAACTCGCCACTCGCGCGAAGGGTCTTGCGATGGCGTTTTACTTCGCCCCAGAAGGTGGCGATGCCGTCCTTCTTCAACGCCGACAGGGTCAGCACCGGCGGCACCCAGTTGGGCGAGCTATGGTGCAGCATGCCCAGCGCCGACTTGATCTGGCTGCGCGCCAAGGCCGCCTGGCGCGCATCGATGTCGGCCTTGTTGATGACGATCAGGTCGGCCAGTTCCATGATGCCCTTCTTGATGGCCTGCAGGTCGTCACCCGCATTGGGCAACTGCAGCAGGCAGAAGATATCGGTCATGCCCGCCACCGCGGTCTCCGACTGGCCGACGCCGACGGTTTCGACGATCACCACGTCGTAACCGGCAGCCTCGCACACCAGCAGCGTTTCACGCGTCTTGTCGGCGACGCCGCCGAGATTGCCGGCTGCCGGACTGGGGCGGATGAAGGCCTCCGGACGCTGCGACAAGTGCTCCATGCGGGTCTTGTCGCCGAGGATCGAGCCGCCGGTGACCGACGACGACGGATCGACGGCGAGCACCGCGACCCGCAGGCCCTGGTCGATCAGATACAGACCGAGCGCTTCGATGAAGGTGGACTTGCCCACCCCGGGCACACCGGAAATGCCCACCCGCATGGCGCTGCCGGTGTGTGGCAACAGGGCCTCGAGCACCCGCCGGGCGCGCGCGCGATGGTCGGGGCGCAAGGACTCGATGAGCGTGATGGTGCGCGCCAGCGGGCGCAGTTGCCGCTCGATGACGCCATCGACGAGATACTGGTCGACGGTTTCGAGCGGCGGCGCTACCGGTGGCGTGCTTGCCGGAGATTCCGCGTGGCGGGCTGTGCGCACGGATTTGACCACCGGGCTCAGTGCGCCGCGCGTGCCTGGCGGATCTGCGCGATCACCTCGCGCGCCGCAATCGGGATCGGCGTGCCGGGGCCGAAGATGCCTTTTGCGCCGTCGGCACGGAGCTGGTCGTAGTCCTTCGCCGGAATCACGCCACCGACGAAAACGATGATGTCATCGGCGCCCTGCGCCTTGAGCGCCTTGATCAGCGCCGGAACGAGCGTCTTGTGTCCCGCTGCCAGCGTGGAGACACCGACTGCATGCACGTCGTTTTCCACGGCGTGGCGGGCGGCTTCCTCGGGGGTCTGAAAGAGCGGTCCCACGTCGATATCGAAGCCCATGTCGGCGAATGCCGAGGCCACCACCTTGGCGCCGCGGTCGTGACCGTCCTGGCCGAGCTTGGCCACCATCACGCGCGGCCGCCGGCCTTCCTCGTCGACGAAGCGGTCGATCTCGGCCTTGAGCGCTTTCCAGTCGTCCTGTCCTTCCACCACCGCAGCATACACACCGGAAACGGCCTGCGGATTGGCGCGATAGCGCCCCCATTCGGCTTCCAGCGCGTCGGAAATCTCCCCCACGGTGGCACGCACACGCACCGCCTTGATCGCCAGATCGAGCAGGTTGCCCTGGCCGGTCTTGGCACATTCGGTCAATGCCGCGAGCGCGCCATCGACCGCCGACTGGTCGCGCGTCTCGCGGATTTTCTTGAGGCGCGCCACCTGCGACTCGCGCACCGCGTGGTTGTCGATGTCGAGCGTATCGATCGGGTCTTGCTTGTCGAGCTTGTACTTGTTGACGCCGACGATGACGTCCTTGCCCGAGTCGATGCGCGCCTGTTTGTCGGCCGCACATTCCTCGACCTTCATCTTCGCCCAGCCCGATTCGACCGCCTTGGTCATGCCGCCCATCGCCTCGATTTCCTCGATCAGTTCCCACGCCTTGTCGGCCATCTCCTGGGTGAGCGATTCCATCATGTACGAGCCGGCCCACGGGTCGACCACGCTGCAGATATGCGTTTCTTCCTGAATCAGGATCTGTGTGTTGCGTGCGATGCGAGCTGAGAATTCGGTCGGCAGCGCGATCGCCTCGTCGAGCGCATTGGTGTGCAGCGACTGCGTGCCGCCGAATACCGCGGCCATCGCCTCGATGGTGGTGCGCACGACGTTGTTGTAGGGATCCTGCTCGGTCAGCGACCAGCCCGATGTCTGGCAGTGGGTGCGCAGCATCATGGACTTCTGGCTCTTCGGATTGAACTGCTTCATGATCCGCCACCACAGCATGCGCGCGGCGCGCATCTTGGCGATCTCGAGATAGAAGTTCATGCCGATCGCCCAGAAGAAGGACAGGCGGCCGGCGAACTTGTCGACGTCCATGCCGGCTTTAATGCCGGTGCGTACATACTCCAGTCCGTCGGCGAGCGTGAACGCCAATTCGATCGCCTGGTTCGCGCCGGCTTCCTGGATGTGGTAGCCGGAAATCGAGATCGAGTTGAACTTCGGCATGTGGCTGGCGGTGTATTCGAAGATGTCGGCGATGATCTTCATCGACGGTTCGGGGGGATAGATATAGGTGTTGCGGACCATGAACTCCTTGAGGATGTCGTTCTGGATCGTCCCGGTGAGTTTGTCCTGCGACACGCCCTGTTCTTCCGCCGCGACAACATAGCCCGCGAGAATCGGCAGCACCGCGCCGTTCATGGTCATCGACACCGACACCTTGTCGAGCGGAATGCCGTCGAAGAGGATCTTCATGTCCTCGATCGAATCGATCGCCACGCCCGCCTTGCCGACATCGCCGACGACACGCGGATTGTCCGAGTCGTAGCCGCGGTGGGTGGCCAGATCGAAGGCGACCGAAACGCCCTGTCCGCCGGCGGCCAGCGCCTTGCGGTAGAACGCGTTCGAGGCTTCGGCGGTCGAGAAGCCGGCGTACTGGCGAATCGTCCACGGCCGGCCGGCATACATCGTCGCCTGCGGGCCGCGCAAGAACGGCTCGAAGCCCGGCAAGGTGTTGGTGTAGGGCAGACCGGAAATGTCTTCCGCGGTATACAGCGGCTTGACCGAAATACCTTCCGGGGTCACCCAGTTGAGCGCGGCCGGGTCGTTGCCAGGCGCGTGCTTGGCGGCCGCTTCGGCCCAGTCCTGCAGCGTGGCTTTGGGCGCTTCGGGAGCCTTCGACATGATTTCCTCTCTCCTCACACAAGCTCGGGCACCAGCGTGCCACAAGCGGGCCGGACACGACCTCGGGCGGGATGATCGGCCGCTACCCGAGACGCGTGGCCCTGTTTCAAATAAGACCGAGCGCACCGCCCGCAGGGACCTGCGGGCGGGCGTCGGCGCCCTGTATCAGTGTGCCTCCCTCTCCATTGCCGTCAACTCACGGCGATGCCCTCTGAACTGACACACCACACAGGAACTTGACACCGTTGGGCAGTGATAATACTTTATCCATAATTATGAATGCAATACTTTTGTCGCTGCGTTATGATTTTCTTGGTTGGCCCGGCTGTCGAATCCACACCCTAGTCGAAGGTCACGCCGACAATTTATTTAGAATCCCAATGCTGGACGCGAGCCAATTTAATCGAAGAATCGAGCATCGGAGCGAATGGCGACGTTTTGAACGGACGCGATGCGACACTTGAAGTTGCCCAACGGTGATCGATCGCGCCGCGTACGCCAGCAGGAGACACGCAAACAAATGGACGAATCGCGCATTGCCCCGCTCGCGCTGTATCAGGAAGTCGCTGAACGACTGCGCCAGCGTATCTATTCGCATGAACTCAAACCCGGCGCCTGGATCGACGAACAGGCGCTGACCGAGCACTACGGCATCTCCCGTACGCCCTTGCGCGAAGCACTCAAGGTGCTCGCCTCGGAAGGGCTGGTGACGCTCAAGCCGCGCCGCGGCTGTTACGTCACCGAGATTTCCGAGCGCGATCTCGACGAGATTTTCACCGTGATGGCACTGCTCGAGGGCGAGTGCGCGCGCAAGGCCGCGCGCCGCGCCGACGCCGCCGCACTGCGCCAGTGTCAACGCATTCATGACGCGCTCGAAGCGGCCGCACAGCGCGCTGACATCGACGCCTTTTTTGAGGCCAACCAGGCGTTTCATCAGCATCTGCAGGTCATCGCTGACAACCACTGGCTGATGCACGTAATCGAAGACTTGCGCAAAGTGATCAAGCTGTCGCGCCATCACTCGTTGTTCAGCGAGGGGCGACTCGAGCAGTCGCTGGCCGAACATCGCACCATCCTCAAGGCGCTGCTCGCGCACGACGCCGCGGGCGCTGAAACGGCCATGCGCGCGCACATCAAGAGCGGCCGCGAGGCTCTCGCGCGCATCGCGGCGGCCCCCGACCACGTCGCGTAAAACAACCATCACCGGTAACATACGCGCCGCAGCCACAATCAATAACGAGAACACGGCATGACCGTCATCGCAATGCGCACCGGACCGCTGCTCACCGTCCGGCTCTCCAACCCGAGCAAGCGCAACGCCCTTGACGCAGGCATGTGGAAGGCGCTCAGAACGGTATTCGTTGAAGCCGACGGCGCCGACGATCTGCGCTGCATTATCCTGCGCGGCGCGGGCGATGATGCCTTCGCCGCAGGTGGCGACATCGAGGAATTCGCCAGCGTGCGCGCCACTGTCGACGACGCTCTGCACTACCATGAGACGCTGGTCGCCTCAGCGCTCGATTCCATCCGTTGCTGCCCCGTGCCGACCGTGGCGGCGATCCGCGGGGCTTGCATCGGCGGGGGGCTGGAGATCGCGGGATGCTGCGACATCCGCATCGCCGGCCGCTCGTCGCGCTTCGGCGTGCCGATCAACCGCCTCGGTTTCTCCATGTATCCGGGCGAAATGGCTGGACTGCTGACGCTGGTCGGCCCCGCGGTGCTGCTCGAAATCCTGCTCGAAGGGCGCATTCTAAATGCCGACGAGGCGATCGATAGAGGGTTGCTCACCCGAATCGTCGACGACGAACAGGTCTTCGCGGAAGCCGAAGCGTCCGCGGCGCGCATTGCCGCAGGTGCGCCGGGGGTGGCGCGCGCGCACAAAATGTGGGTGCATCGACTCTCGAACGGCATCTCGCTGAGCGAGGCGGAAAAGCGGAGCGCCTTCGACTTTCTCGAAACCGAGGACTACCGCGAAGGCCTGCAGGCCTTTATCGAGAAACGCCGGCCGCGATTTACCGGCCGATAGCTTCCGCGTTACTCAAGCGCCGAACACGGCGTGCAACATCTTGAGACTGAGCAGAATCAAGACACCCGCAAAAATCTTCTTGAGTGAAGCCACCGGTAGTCGATGCGCCATTTTGGCGCCAAACGGCACGGTATAGATGCTTGCCAGCGTGACGAGAACGAGCGCCGGCAGATAGATGAAGCCGAATGTGAGCGCGGGCGTGTCTTCAACACCCCAGCCATTGATGACGTAGCCACCGGTACCGGCCAGCGCAATCGGCAGACCGATTGCCGCCGACGTGCCGATGGCGTGCTGCATCTTGACATTGCACCAAGTCATGAACGGTACCGTCAGCGATCCACCACCGATCGCCACCAAAGCCGATATACCGCCGATTAGCAGCCCCACGCCGGTCATGCCCGCCGGCCCCGGCAGTTCGCGGCTCGGCTTGGGCTTGATGTTGAGCAGCATCTGCGTGGTCACATAGGCCATGAAGCAGAGGAAAAACACGGCCAGCGGCTTCGACGGTACCTGAGCGGCAATGAAAGTCGCGCCGAAAGTCCCGGCGATAATGCCGGGCGTCATGCGCCGCACCACATCCCAGCGCACGGCACCGTGGCGGTGATGGGCGCGCAGGCTGGCAACCGAGGTCACGACGATTCCGGCCATCGAAGTGCCCAACGCCATATGTACGATCTTTTCCGCGGGGAAACCCTGAGCAACGAACAAGCTGGCAAACACGGGTACCATGATGCCGCCACCACCGACACCAAGAAGGCCGGCAAAAAAACCAACGACG
>CBDULG010000066.1:0-12521 GCA_965367985.1 uncultured Rhodocyclaceae bacterium | reverse complement strand
CGCCGCGCACTTCAACGCGCTGCAAGTTTCATGGTTGCGCCCGATTCCGACGGCCACCGCAAACACTTTCGTCCTCCGCAACTAAACCCGAAGTACCGCGATCTTGAGCGGCGGCTGCCCATCGAAGGTCGGAAAATCCGCTTCGGGTGTCAGCCACTCTACCGCGCGGATCGGCCGTCCGGCCTTGCGGGCGCTGCGTTCGAGCTGGTCGATCCACAGTTCGCGACTGGCCTTTGCGGCGTTATTGCAGCAGATCAGCGTGCCGCCCTCGGCCGTGGTAAGCAGCGCCGGCTTGAACAGCGCCGGGTAGTCGTAAACAAGGTCGACCACACCGAAGGCGCTCTTCGCGTAGCGCGGCGGATCGAGCAGCACGATATCGAATTGCGTCGGCTTGAGTTCCGGAAACGGCGGCATCGGCCGGCCGCGCACGCGCTTCGGCTGACCGATTCCCGCAAGTTGGCGAATGGCAGCGAAAAAATCGCTCCGGATAAAACGCGGGCGCCGGGTGAGTGCGTTGAGGCGGGCATTCTCGCGCCCGACCTTCAACGCGGATTCGGCAAAGTCGACGTTCATCACGAAACTGGCGCCGCCGACCGCGGCGGCGGTGCCAGCGCTGCAGGTGTAAGCGAAAAGGTTCAGTACGGACTTGCCTTCTGCTTCCTTCAACAAGGTGCGTCTTACCACGCGCGCATCGAGAAACAGCCACGGGTCCTGACCGTCGTGGCGTGCCTGGATGCGATACTTCACGCCCAGCTCCGATACCTCGCGCGGCATCAGGGCGCATGCCAGTTGTTCGGCGTCGAGCGCGTTGGCGATGCGCGAATTGGCGACGCTGCGGTCGTTGTAGATCAAAGTGTGCTGCGGAAAGTGGCTGCGATAGAACGACTCGAGTTCATTCGAGTCCACCGCATCGAGCGGTGTGTGAAAACTTTGTACAAGGATCAAATCGCCATAACGATCGACGGTCAGTCCGGGGGCGCCCTCCGCTGTGCCATGAAAGAGGCGATAGCAATTGGTTGCTTCTTCGTCGAACGTTGCTTGCAGCAATCTTCGCGAGGCGAGGGCGGTCTCGAGGCGGTGCGACAACGGTGGCGAAGGCGAGGTTTCAGATCTGGGCACGAACGCATCCCGTAAATTGAAAACGCATGGTAGCGCAGGTGGCGCGCTCTCATACGCAGGAGGAAGAACATGAAACGCTTCTGGAGTGGCTTGGCAGTCCCGCTTTTGGCCGCAGGGCTATGGATGACGACCGCTGGCGGTGTGCTGGCCGCGTCGACGAATATTCGCGTGACGACAATTGCACGCGCGCTGGAAGTCCCTTGGGCGATCGCGTTCCTGCCCGATGGCCGCATGCTGGTGACCGAGCGGCCGGGAAGGATTCGCATCGTGACTCAGGACGGACGCGTATCGCCGCCGCTTCGTGGGGTGCCCGAGGTGCAAGTGGGCGGACAGGGCGGCTTGCTGGATATCGCTTTGAGCCCGGATTTCGCCAGCGACCGCCTGGTGTTCATGAGCTTCTCGCAAGCGACGCAGCGCGGTGCGCGCACCGCCGTGGCACGCGCCGTTATCGATCCGGAGGCGTTGACGTTGAGCGATGTTCGGGTCATTTTCGCGCAACGTGACGAGCCGTCGGGCAACGCACATTTCGGCTCGCGGCTTGCTTTCGCCCCGGACGGCACGTTGTTTGTGACACTGGGCGAGCGCTACAAATATCGCGACAAGGCGCAGGCGCTGGACAGCCATCTCGGCAAGATCGTGCGCATCACAGCCGATGGCGACGTGCCGCCCGACAATCCGTTCGTCGATACGCCGCAGGCGCTGAACGAAATCTGGTCCTTCGGCCATCGCAATGTGCAGGGCGCTGCCATTCATCCACGCACCGGTCAGTTATGGGCGCATGAGCATGGTCCGCAAGGCGGCGACGAGGTCAATATTCCAGCGCGCGCCGGCAATCACGGCTGGCCTGAAATAACCTACGGGCGTGAGTATGTAACGGGTTTCTCGATCGGGGAGGGCACGACGCGCGATGATGTCGTCGCGCCGCTGCACCAATGGACCCCGTCGATCGCACCATCCGGCATGAGTTTCTATACCGGCGACCTGTTTCCAGCGTGGCGTGACAGCCTCTTCGTCGGCTCGCTCAAGTTCGGCTTCTTGGTGCGCCTCACACTCGACGGCGATCGTGTGGTCGAAGAAGAAAGGCTGCTCGATGGCGTGACGCGCCGCATTCGTGATGTGCGCGAGGGACCGGACGGCGCACTTTACGTGCTGGATGAATACGGCGGTCGCATTCTGCGGCTTACGCCGCAGTAAGCGGACAGTTCGTCATTTGTCTGCGCTGTCGTCGCTGTAGCGCCTGAACTGATTCTTGCCAGCCCGTTTGGCCTCGTACATTGCGTGATCGGCTTTGCGCAGCAGGTCTTGGGCGTCATTTGCATCATCGCGGAACACGGCAATGCCAATGCTCACCGAGATCTCCAGCATGTGTTCATCATAGGTGATGGGCTGCGCGACTGCTGCCATGATGCGTCTGGCGAATTGATCGGCGTCTTCGCGTTTTTTCAGTTCTTCCGCGATCAGGAGAAACTCATCGCCCGCGTAGCGCCCGACGGTGTCGATGCGTCGCGCACAACCGCGCAGGCGCCGCGCCACCACCTTGAGGACCGCGTCGCCCGCGTCATGACCATAGGTGTCGTTGATGTCCTTGAAGCCGTCGATGTCCACGAACATCAACGCAATACGCTGATGTTCATGCTCTTCGCCGCGCTGGATGGCGGCTGCAAGTTGTTCGTTGAAGCGAGCACGGTTCGGCAGTTTGGTGAGTGTGTCATGGTAGGCGAGGTGCCGTGATTGCGCTTCGCGGTCTCGTAGCGCCATCTCCAGCGCTTTTTGCTCGCTCAGATCTTCGACGAGTGCCACATAGCCGCGCACTTTGCCGTCGGCCCGCGCGTCGGGCGTGAGGGTAAGACGCACGAAGCGTGAGCCCGAGGGGTAGTCGACCTGCATTTCCTCGCGAACATGCTGGCCCTTGAGCGCTGCGTCGGCCCAAGGCAGTACCTGGTTTGCGGCTTCGCCAAGAACGTCTGCAATGGGCTGGCCGATCACTTCCGCCGGTGTCAGATCGAGCCACTTCTGGCAGGGGCGATTGACGAAGCGGCAATGGTGTTGACTGTCGACGTATGCCACCAGCGCGGGGATCGTGTCGATGACGAATCGCAAACGTTCCGCGTCGAGGGGCATCGGCAGCGGCGCCGCGGGGTCATGGCGCACGGCGGCGGCCTGGTCGAGAAAAACGTAAACTTGGTCGATTTCGTGTGGCACGCTGCGCACGCGCGCCGAAACGAAATGGTCCGCACCTCGCGGCAGGACCTGAAGCTGGTTCTCGCGTGCTTGCAGCGGCATCGCAAACAATGATTTCCACTGATCCGGTTCGGGCATCAGCGATGCGAGTTCCTGACCTTGCGCTTCGATCCCGGTAAGGCCAAGCAGGGATCGCGCTGCGCCGTTGAGCCGGTTGATCAGTCCGTCATCGGTGCACACGATAATCGCGTCGCCGGAATACTCGAATACGAGTTGTGCTTCGTCTTGCGCCAAGGCTTTCTCCGTTTTGCGAGAGTCTTGCGCAGACGCTGAGTACCGGACAATGCAAAAATTACCGGACTTTAGAGGCCGAGGTCCCGATGTAGCACGCGGTGTGACCAATTCGGCGTAATTCCTGCCGGGTGAAGTGCGCGGCATGGCGTGTTCGGCGCGCGACGCCGAGCGGCAGCCGTTGCGCAGGCGGGAGGACGGCGCGGATAGCGCGGCCTCTATTCAGGCGGCCTGAGTGCGAACTTGGTCAATGTGCGTCATGATCCTAGAAACCGCAGTTGACCGCTTGCCGGTCTCGGGAAGCTTTTGTGGACACTCACAATTCCGCCCTCTACAGCCATTACCCATGGGGTGAGCGCGCTACGCCCCCGATTGCACGGCTGGCGGGCCGCCGGCCATCGTTGCTCGTCCTAGCAGGGGCCGCTCCTGTGTCCTCCTCGCGCCTTGACAGACGACCCGCCAACCGCACACTCAGGCGCGTTCAACCGCGGTTTCAAGGATGATCGTGTTTCGTCGGTTAAGCCGCAAATACAACCGAGTTACTTTAGAGAGGATTGCTCGTGAAAATAATTCGCGTCGTTGCCCTGGGGGCATTGCTGCATGCCGTACCCGCATTGGCTGAGAATATTGGCTCTGTCAATACTGAGTTCAAGTTCACCGGCTCGCACAAGTTGGTTGTCGAGGCGTTTGACGATCCGAAGGTCGAGGGCGTTGCTTGCTACGTTGGCAAGCCCGAGCGTGGTGGCATCGCCGGGGCGTTCGGCGTCGCAGAGGAGGTGTCCGATGTGTCGATTGCCTGCCGCCAGGTCGGTCCGATCCGCTTTCGCGAGCCCCTGCCAATGCAGGAGGACGCCTTCAGCGAGCGCCGTTCGATCATCTTCAAGGTGCTGCATGTCGTGCGTATGGTGGATGTCAAGCGCAACACGCTGGTGTATCTGACCTACTCCGACAAGATCATCTCGGGGAGCGCCAAGAATTCGGTGACGGCGGTGACCGTGGATCAGTCGACACCCATTCCGGTCAAGTAGGTCGCAGCGATGCCGTGCCACCTCGTGCCCTGGCTTCAGTCCAAGGCGTGATTCTTACGTGGCGCCCGTGTTCGCGCCGCGCGCCGCGAGAAATTCCTGCGCTTGTGTCTTGGCAAGAATGAGGTCGCCGCGACCGACATGGATAAGATCGGCAAGTTTGCGCATGAGGTGGCCTTCGTGCGCCGACAGGTGGCCGTCGGCGAGGGCTACACGCCACAGGTATTCCATCAGGCGCACCTTTTGTGCGGCGCTGAAATTCTGGTTGATGCGCGAGGTGAACGCGTAGTAACCGGGCGCATCGCGCGCTTCCGCTTCGGCCAGCGTAATCAACTCGTCGAGCGCGTTCGTGTCCAGGGCAAACTCCTGGCGCAGCGCATCGCGCAAAGCGGATTTTTCGGTGGCATCGAGCGTATCGTCGGCACGCATCATTTCCACCAGCAACGCCGCCGTAGCGAGTTGCAGATCGGACTCATTCGCGCCGTCTTCGACGCTCGTGCTGGTGAGCTTTTGAAAGAAATTCTGTAGTGAATCGATCATCGGTCTTCGTGTTCAGGGTGGCCGCGGGCACCAGCCGCGCGTTTAACGGCTGATCGGCTTGTAGCGGATGCGCCGTGGCTTGGCACCTTCCTCGCCAAGGCGCTTCTTCTTGTCGGCCTCGTATTCCTGATAGTTGCCCTCGAAAAACGCCCACTGGGAATCGCCTTCCGCAGCGAGGATATGTGTGCAGATGCGATCGAGAAACCAGCGGTCGTGGCTGATGATGAGCGCACTGCCGGCGAACTCGAGCAGCGCGTCTTCGAGCGCACGCAGGGTTTCGACGTCGAGGTCGTTGGAAGGTTCGTCGAGCAGCAGCACGTTGGCGCCCGAGACCAGCATCTTGGCCAGATGCAGTCGCCCACGCTCGCCACCGGACAAATTGCCGACGATTTTCTGCTGATCGCCGCCCTTGAAGTTGAAGCGGCCGATGAACGCGCGGCTGGGAAACTCGAACTTGCCCACGGTGAGGATGTCGGCGCCACCGGCGATGGCGTCGAACACCGTCTTGTCGTTCTCGAGGCCTTCGCGGGACTGGTCGACTGCGGCGATCTGTACCGTACTGCCGACCTCGATGTCGCCCGAGTCGGGTTTTTCCTTGCCCTGAATCATCTTGAACAAGGTCGACTTGCCCGCGCCGTTGGGGCCGATGATGCCGACGATGGCGCCCGGCGGCACCGAGAAACTGACGTTGTCCATCAGCAATTTGTCGCCGAAGGCCTTGGTGACGCTGGAAAACTCGATCACCTTGTCGCCAAGGCGCTCGCCGGGCGGGATGAAGATCTCCTGCGTTTCGTTGCGCCGCTGATATTCGGCCGTCGCCATTTCATCGTAGCGCGCCAGCCGTGCCTTGCTCTTCGCCTGCCGCGCCTTGGGATTGGAGCGCACCCACGCCAGTTCTTGCTTCATCGCCTTCATGCGCGCCGCTTCCTGTTTGGATTCCTGTTCCAGGCGCGCTTCTTTTTGCTCGAGCCAACTCGAGTAATTTCCTTTCCACGGAATGCCGTGGCCTCGGTCGAGTTCGAGAATCCACTCGGCAGCATTGTCGAGGAAGTAACGATCGTGGGTGACGGCGACCACGGTGCCGGGGAAGCGCACCAGAAACTGCTCGAGCCACTCCACCGATTCGGCATCGAGGTGGTTGGTCGGCTCGTCGAGCAGCAACATGTCGGGTTTAGCGAGCAGCAATTTGCACAGCGCGATGCGCCGCTTTTCGCCACCCGAGAGCTTGCCGACGGTGGCTTCCCAGGGCGGCAGGCGCAGCGCGTCGGCAGCGATCTCCATCTGCGTTTCGACGTCTGCGCCGGCGGTCGACAGGATATTTTCGTAGTGCGCCTGCTCTTCGGCAAGTTTGTCGAAATCGGCGTCCGGCTCGGCATAGGCCGCATACACTTCTTCGAGCTTCTGGCGCGCTTCCATGACCTCGCCAAGCGCGGATTCCACCTCTTCCTTAACCGTTTTGGCAGGATCGAGTTGCGGCTCCTGCGGCAGATAGCCGATCGATACGCCGGGCAGATGCTGTACTTCGCCTTCATACTCGGTATCGACGCCCGCCATGATCTTGAGCACGGTGGATTTCCCAGCGCCGTTGAGGCCGAGCAGGCCGATCTTGGCGCCGGGAAAGAAGGACAGCGAGATGTCCTTGATGATCTGACGTTTGGGCGGGACGACTTTGCTCACGCGGAGCATCGACATTACATATTGGGCCATGGTCGCAAGGCCCGTTGCCGGGCCGGGATTCTGTAAAGCGACAACTCTACCCGAAGTGCTGTAGCTCATGCATTTCGCGCCCGGCGCCACCGTTCACGCCGCGAAGCCGTCCGACCAGTTTCACTTCTCGTTCAAGGCTTCCCAGTCGGCATGGTCGAACTCTTTGCCGTAGTTGTCCGCCGTGCGTGCGGCCATGAGGTAGCCCAGACGACGTGCAGCGAGATGGCTGGAGTTGCGCATCAGATCGACGCTGTCGCCGAATTCGCCGATGATCAGGGCGAGCGCCTTTTTCGCGGATGCCGATGTCGTGTCGTTCACCGAGATACGCGCAATCCGCTCCTCGAGTGCGTCGGCAATCGCGTCAAGCCGCGCGGATGCGAGCTGATCGTCGGCAACCGCGGTTTTGGCCGCGCGCAATAGCTCGGCTACTTCGCGCATCGTGGTTCGCAGGTTTTCGCTGGCAGGCCAGCGCGCCGGGGCTTCAGCGGCAGGGCTGGCGGGTTGCGCGTGTGTCGCGTTTGTCTGTGCCAGCACCGCCGGTGAAACCATCAGGGCCGCCACCAAGACGGTTAAGGTAAAGGATCGAATCATGGACAGAGCTCCGCGTGTCGTAAGGCATGCCGCGTATGCTAGCCGAGAGATGGAGGCGACGATTTAAGCCACGACAAGAAACGAAAAACGGGCGCCCGAGGCGCCCGTTTTTCGGTCTGGCAAAGCTGGCAGGGTCAGTTGTTGGCCACGAAGGGCTTGACCTTGTCTTCCTCTCGCTTCGAGCCCAGCTTATCGTCCTTTGCGGAGTTCAAGGACTGCACGTCGCCGGACAGCATGCCGCCTTCCTCGATCAAGATCGTGCCGTATCGGATCGTACCGTTCACGACGCCGGTGGCGTGAATGATCAGTTGCTTGCGCGCCGTCAACTCGCCTTCGAAGTTGCCATGAATTTCGGCAACATCGATGCCGACCTTGCCGGAAAACGACCCTTTGTCCGCAATGCGGATCACGCGGCTGTCCATCGTTGCTTCGACACGGCCTTCGACGACGAGCGTATCGCAGTCGAGAATCTCCGCACCGCGAAGCTTGACTGACGGGCCGACGATGAGTCGGTTGCCGCTGTTTTCCTGGACTTCCTGTGGCGTCTTTTCCTGCTTGTTTCGATCGGTAAAGCTGTTGCTTTCGGGCTGACTGCGCATATTGGCTCCAAAAGTTCCTGGACGTGGAGTGGGTCGGATGCTTGCGTTCGAAGAGGTAGAGCCGGCCGGGCTGGCGGATGGCGCAGGTGTATTCGGCTTTTGCGCGTTTTCTTCTTCCGGTTTGTTGAACAGACTCGACTTGTTGAACATGGACATGGCTTTCCCTCAAATGACGATACGACGGGGCGATCGCCCCTCCGTCAGTTTTTCGCAAAGGCTATGGCAACTAGGCGAACTGACTGAAGTGCAAGTGTAACCGGCAATTTACCGTAACGGAATCCACGCTGAACAGCCCCTCGCTGTCGCCAATATGCGACGCACGCATCGCCGAAAAGCGCTAAAGTATTGAAAAACAAAGAAAGTTGTGTGTCGCTTTTTGACGACGATTTCACGATGTGACAGCATGTGACGTTCCATCGAACGATTAGAGGTCACTTTCAATTGCTTACTCTCGTTTAGGGGGCTGTCGCCTAAAGTCGACACCCCCGCTAATTCGATAATTGCTGCATGTTTTCCCGAATGTCCTTCCGGCAAATGCTGCTTGCCGGCTTCTTGCTTATCGCTCTCGTCATGGGTGCCGCGGCGGTGCAAGGCTTGCGCCTGCTCGAGGTATTTGCCGTGCACAGTCGTAGCGGGGCCGAAACGGCACTCGGGCTCACCACGGCGGCGCAACAGTTGGCCGAGCGAACGGTGGACATGGAGCGCAGCGCCCGCCAGTACCAGGTGCTCGGCGACGAGGCGTTGAAGGCGCGATTTCTGGCCTCGCGCCGTGACGCCGAGGGCGCACTTTCCTCGTTTGCCGCGGTCGCGCCGTCGACGCTCGGCGGGGTCGCCGACACATGGCGCGCGGCCGCCGATCAGGCCGAATACGTGCTCGACAGTGCGGAATCGGCGCCCGAACTGCGAGAAGCGCTCGATCGTCTGCACACCATCAATGAACGGCTTGCCATCGAAGCGCGCTACTGGGTGGCCCGGCAAAACGCCAATATGCTCGACACGCTCGAGGCCAATCGCCTGCGGCTCGCCTGGCAAGTGATGCTCGCGGTGGCCGTGGCGATCGCGCTGGCGGGGTTGTTCGGCTGGGCGCTGGTGCGGCCGGTAAAGAAGATCGAGGACAGTATCGAGCAACTTGGCGAGAGCCAGCTCGACACGGCAATCGAGATCGAGGGGCCGGCCGATTTGCGGCAGGTCGGGCAGCGGCTTGACTGGTTGCGGCAGCGCCTTGGCGAACTCGAGGCCGACCGTGTGCGCATGCTGCGTCATGTGTCGCACGAGCTTAAAACACCACTGGCAGCCTTGCGCGAAGGCGTCGCGCTGCTCGAAGACGAAGTGACCGGTCCGCTGGCCGACCCGCAACGCGAGGTGGTGGGCATTCTGCGTGACAACGCCCATCTGCTCCAGGGACGAATCGAAGACTTGCTGGGGTTCAACGCCGCGGTGTTCGACGCACGGCGACTGCATCGCGTGCGCATCGAGATGCCAGAGCTGTTGTCGCGCGTAGCCGAGGGGCAGCGGCTGCAGGCGCAGTCGCGCGATGTCGAGATCGAGCTCGATAGCGAACGCGCCGTGGTCGAAGCAGACGCCGAGAAGATTTCGGTGGCGATTGGCAATCTGCTCGCCAACGCAATTTCGTTCAGCGCCCCCGGTTCAACGGTAACGCTGCGCGTGCGGCGTGCCGGTGGCCACGTCAATATCGATTGCATCGATTGCGGACCCGGTATCGATGACGAGGATGCACGGCGGATTTTTGACCCATTCTTCCAGGGTCGTCGTCAGCCGGCGACACCGCGACAGGGCAGCGGGGTCGGTTTGTCGATCGTGCGCGAGTACGTTCAGGCGCACGGCGGCCGCGTGACGCTGCTTCCGAGCGATCAAGGTGCCCATTTCAGAATTGAACTTCCCACGGCCTCATGAAGACATGATTTCTTTTATCCAGCTATTTCACGCCGGCGCGCTCGCCGTAATGGTGTTCGCGCTGAGCGCCTGTCAGCATCTGCCCGCCGGACCGGTCGCACCCGGTGATTCGCCGGTCAAACTGGAAGTGCGTCGCGACGATGTCACGCTGCGCGCCGTGCTCGCGTATGCCAGCGAGGTCAGCGCGCTCGACGGGGCGGCGTTCGGCAGGGAGCGAAAATTGATGGAGGCAACGCAGGGCACGCCGCTCAGCGCAGTGAAGCTTGCGGTCTTGCTGGGTTTGCCGCGTGCCGAGGGCGACGTTGCCCGCGCCGCCGAGATTCTCGAGGCGGTGCTCGTCGATGCGTCGTCCGAGGCCGCCGTGCTTCATCAACTGGCCCGGATTCTGCATGCGCAGTATTCGGCCCGCGCGCGTTTGCTCGCGCAGAACGAAGAGTTGTCGCAGTCGCAACGCGAGGCGCGTGGGCAGATCGAGTCCTTGCAACAGAAGCTCGACGCACTGACCGATATCGAGCGTAGCCTGCCTGCGCCGGCAGTGCGTCCCACGGAGACGCCCCAATGAGCCTCGCGCTGAAAACCGCAACCCCCGAACGCCAACCCCGTTTACTGCTGGTGGACGACGACCCCGATCTATTGCGCCTGTTGTCGATGCGTCTGCGCGCCAGCGGCTACATAGTCGATGCGGTCGAGTCCGCCGAGTCGGCGCTTGCGCACATGGCCGTGCATCCGCCGGACCTGGTGATCAGCGACGTGCGCTTGCCAGGGCGCGACGGGCTGGCCTTGTTCGACGAAATACGCGCGGCGCACCCCGGGCTGCAGGTGATCCTGCTGACCGCTCACGGCAGCATTCCCGATGCAGTCGATGCCACCAATCGCGGTGTCTTTGACTACATCAGCAAACCTTTCGACAGCCGGGTGCTACTGGAAAAAATCGGTCGAGCGCTCGAGGTGTCGATACCCTTGCAGGCGCAAGCGGGCGGCCAGGGCAACGCTTGGCGGGCCGAAATCATCAGCCGCAGCGCACGCATGGAAGAAGTGCTTGAGGAGGCGCGGCTGGTGGCGCGCAGCGACGCCAGCGTGCTGGTGCGCGGCGCCAGCGGTGCCGGCAAGGAACTGCTCGCCCGCGCCATTCACCGCGCGAGCCCGCGCGCCGGCAAGCCCTTCGTCGGCATCAATTGCGGCGCGATACCCGAGCAACTGCTCGAATCCGAACTGTTCGGCCATGTGAAAGGTGCCTTCACCGGCGCGACCAGCACGAACGACGGCCTGTTTCTCAGTGCCGACGGTGGCACGCTGTTTCTCGACGAGATCGGCGACATGCCCTTGCCTTTGCAGGTCAAGTTGTTGCGTGTGTTGCAGGAGCGCGCAGTACGACCGGTCGGTGCGACGCGCGCGCGCGCGGTCGATGTGCGCATCATTTCGGCGACCCATCGCGATCTCGATGCGGCGATGCGCGAAGGCGCGTTCCGCGAGGATCTGTATTACCGGCTCAACGTGGTGCGGCTCAATCTGCCGTCGCTCGACGAACGCCGCGAAGACATCCCCTTGCTGGCTCGCCATTTCATGCACGGCCTGGCGGAAAAGTACGGCAAAAGCATTCACGGTTTTGCGCCTGACGCGCTCGAAGCGCTGGCCGCCGCGCAGTGGCCTGGCAACGTTCGCCAGCTCTATAACGTCATCGAGCAGGTGTGCGCGCTGACTACCTCGCCGCTGATTCCGGTCACGCTGGTGCAGCGCGCGCTGCGCGAGCCGTCGGTCGAGGTTGTCACTTATGCCGAAGCGAAGCAGCGCTTTGAGCGCGACTACCTCGTGCAACTGCTCAAGCTGACGTGTGGCAACGTCACCGATGCATCACGCCTGGCCGATCGCAACCGCACCGAGTTTTACCGCCTGCTGCAGCGCCACGCGCTCACTCCAGCGATGTTCCGCGTCCTTGAGGACGATGCTCATGTCGTTTTTTCCGGACAAGACAAGTGATTGTTTTTAAACAACTTACCGGTGTTTCTCGTAAATGTCGTTGCTTGCTGGCGACGAAACATCGGCGATACGGCATCGGCGGTCGTGACGATCATCGAACTTGTTTCGCAAGTGCTTGAAAAGATGAATGAATATTGAACTGGCATGGACTCTGCTCAGGGTAGGGTGTGACCACCTTCGAGGTGTCGCAAACCAACCTGGACTTACAAGGAGTCTTTCCATGAAGAATCGTCTGTCAATCGCTGCTCTTATCGCTTCCGCCGCCCTCGCCATGGGTGTTGCCCAGCCGGCCTTCTCGGCTGGCGCCGCGAGCACCGTCGAACCCATCGTTGTCGCCCAAGCGGAGAACGATGATGCCGTGCGCAGCAATGTCGAGGCCGCGATCGCCGCCCAGCCCAGCCTTGAGGGCGCCGCAATCGACGTCACGGTCAGCGAAGGCAATGTCGTGCTGAGCGGTCAGGTGAACAGCGAAGAGCAGAAGCCCGCCGCCGAAGCCGCTGCCGCCGGTGTCGAGGGCGTCGCTGGCGTGACCAACGAACTGACTGTCGCCCAGTAATTGCTGGATCAATCCGGATTC
>CBDULG010000065.1:0-12681 GCA_965367985.1 uncultured Rhodocyclaceae bacterium | reverse complement strand
GTTTCGCCCCAGACGCGATCGGGCTGTTTGAAAAGCGGCTGATTGCGGTAGTCCGCTGGCAAGTGTTTCATGAACTCGGCCAGCGCGCCTTCGGCCGCCTTGACGCAGGCTTCGAAGGCGTCGCGCATGGTGCCGAAATAGTCCAGAGAGCTATAGCGCTCCAGCAAATAGACCTCTTGTGGAATCAAGGGGGTCGGCTTCATTCTTTCCAGTTCCTTGTCAGGATCGGCACACCGACGAGGTTAACCGCGATGTCGCCATCGTCATAGCCCCAGCCTGTGTAGTCGCGTGGGCCGGCATATTTCGGGTTCAACCTCTTGGGATCGACAACGACTTGCTCGGTGCCGCCATCGAGCCAGAAGAAGTTGCCGTCGTCGTCCGCGGATATTGGCTGTCCTCCATCTTCCAGGCGTTGAGAGGCCGTCTTGCCACGCCACACTGGCATGCCCGCGCCGGGCGGCACGGTGTAAGTGAGGAATTCGCCGTTGGCATTCCAGTGATTCCAGACGGCAAACCGGTCGCGCCATTCCGGCTTGCCGCGCAGGCGGTCAAATTCGAATTTGCTCATCCAGCTGATGCTGTTGTCAGCCGAGCCGGGACCGACGACACGGTAGAGCACCGTGCCGGGGGGCAAGACATCCGGTGTTGCGGTGTGAAATGTATTGAAGGCGTTTCTCAATGGTTTCGGCGCGCGGCTGCCGATGTCGAAATGCCCTGGTGGAACAGGAGGCGGCTGGCGTAGAGCTTGGTAATTTCCGTCTTTTCCCACCTTCACCCAGTCCGGACGCGCCCGTCGCAGATCTTCCACCTCGGCGTCGAGTTTCGTGCGGACGTCGCCATGCAGATTCGGCACATTGGTGCTCGCGCCGTGGCTTACGCGCCGCTCGACATCGAGTCGCTGTGCGAGACGGTTGAGGTAGTTCTGCACGGGCGCGAGTACGTCGGCGAGCGCGCGGTTGGCTTTGTCGCGGACGCCCTTGACCATCCGCAGCAACTGGCCGGCCTGGGTCTGCATGGCTTCCGTGCCCCATTTCTTGACCAGATCGAGCAGCGGATTCAAGGCCGCGATGGCCGAATCGAAGGCGGCGATAAGCTTGCTCACGCTGAGGCTGCCGGCCAGTTCGCGCAGTTTGTCGGCCAGATATTTGTACGGGCTGTCGATCTTGAGCGCCGAGAGCGTCCGGCGCACTTCGGGGCGCGCGAGAAAGTCGTTGAGTTTGCGGATGCCTGCTTCGACGTACGGTTGGCTGGCCTGCCACATGTTGGCGTCGAGCGCCTGGCGGCTGACGTTGAACATGGCTTTGCGGCCGTAGGCGAACATCACCTTGAAGCAGCCCTTGACCAGACTGCCCAGCGTCGGAATGAGACCAATCAAGGTGAGCGCCAGCGCCACCCAGGCCCATCGGTTGGTACTGTCCTGATTGATTTTCTTGCAGTTGGCGACCACGTCGCGCACATCGCACAACTGGTCGACGAAGGGAATCATCGAGATCACCGTGCCAGTGACCATCTGTGCGGTGCTCTGCTCGTCGGCAAAGTCGCCCTGAATCACTTCCCAAATCCACTCGGCAGCCGCCGTCAGGTCCTGCCTGGCACTTTGCAACCATCGCGCGGGCGCGGCGCCATACCAGGCGAGCGCGTTTTCCAGTTCTTCCCACATGGTTTATCCCAGCCTCTGCCGCGCCGCACTGACCATTTGAGCGAGCGACTCCCAAGGCGATTCCTTCTCGGGCTGACGCGGTTCGTATTCGACGTAGCGGGCAACCTGCGGCACGTTTTCGTGATGTGCCGTCCCGGCACGATCGAGTTTGCCGCTGATGACCGATCCCCCCTCGAAATGGATCTTGTAGCCTTGGTCGGCAAACGGAATATTGTCGGCATCGGCGTGGCGGATCGCGATCCAGTTCGCGGCCTCGTCGGCACGCTCGACCGGCATTGCTGGCAGCTCGGCCGGTGCACTGCCCGGCCCCTCGAACGCATGACTTGCCCCCTTCACCGAGAACGTGCCCGGACACGCAAAGGTGATGTCGCCGCCCTCGATCGTCACCGAGCTTTGCGCCGCTCTGAGCACGATGCTGCCCTTGGCGAGGACGTGAATTTCGTCGTTGCTGCTGGTGATCGTTACCGAATCGTCGGCGAGGATTTCCATTGCATCCGTGTGGGCCTGGACCGTGTGGCTGCCGGCGGCGGCGATGGATTTGATGCCGCCGCTGTGGCTGAACCAACTGGCCGCTTCGCCCGCGGTCGTCGAGAGCGTGTGGGCGGCTGCGGCGTGCAGGTCGCTCTGGGCGGTGGCGTGGAGGTGTCGGCCGGCGTAGAGAACGCTGCTGGCCGGGGTGGTGAGGCCGATGCTGTCGGGCGATTCGCTCAGCATGATCGGTTTGGCGAAGCGTTCGGCCGCATCACCGAGCGCTCGTGTGCCCGGTTGGGCCTTCCTGGCTTCCTGGCCGCCCACGCTGCCGTCGTACTTGCCGTCCTTTTGTGCGTCGATGGCGTCGATGAACTCGCGTTGCGCGCGATTCGACGAGAGCGCGTGCGCGCCTTGCGCCGCCGCTGCATCGGAGAGCGTTTTCGCCGTCTGTTCGGCAGCGCGCAACTGGGCGACCGCTTCGGGGATTTCCATCTGCGTGCCGGTGGCGTTATGCCGCGCAGTGGTGCTGATCAGCATGCCCTCGCCGGCGCGCACCGCGAGCCAGCCGTCGGTGCGCAGCTCGAAACCGGTACCACGCCATGCGCCGCGCGTCGCACCACGCTGTTCGATGAGATGTCCGAGGCCAAGCTCGCTGGTTTCGTAACTCGTCGACAAACGCGTGCGCAACTGACCGGGCGCGTCATCGACGACCCATTCGCAATGTTGGCCAGCGCCCTGCTGATGGTTGTGACTGAACCAGCCGGAGAGCACGCCGGGATGATTCGCACCCGAGTCGACGCCGGCGCTGAACGGCGGCAGATCTTCGCCGTTGTAGAGCTGGCCGATGACCAGCGGACGGTCGATGTCGCCGTCGATGAAATCGACGAGCACTTCGGAGCCGACGCGCGGTACGAAGTGGCTGCCCCAGTTGGGGCCGGCAAGCCACTCGGCGACGCGTACCCAGGTGCCGGATTGTTGATTGCCGGGCGCGTTGCCCGTGCTATTGCCGGGACCGGTGTCGTCGAGGCCCCCGGGGTTGGGGGTATCGCCGCGTTGCCAGTGGTATTGAATCTTGATGCGGTGGTCGCGATCGGTGCTCACCACGGCGTCTGGCAGGCCGACGACGCGCGCGCTTTGCATGGACGTTCTGGGACGCGCGCGAGATTGCGGCACCAGCGGCGCAGCAAGCCGCTGAACCGAAAAGCGATTGCGGTAGCTGCCGGCTTCGATATCGCTGGCCTCAAGCAATTGCGACGCCTGGGCGCCAAGATTGTTAGCGCCGTGATGTTCGACGTGCAGCGTACGAAAACGCGCGCCTTCGCCGCGATAGCTCTCGTGCTGCGTCAGTGTGAACGCGTGACCTTCGCCCAGCACACGCACGCTGCCGGCGCCGTCGAAACACTGCATCGCCGACTCGAATCCGGCCAGCGTCAGATCGGCGCGCAGCTCGGCGGCGGCCGCATCTTCAAACACGTAGGCGCGGCTGCCGTCGAATACTTCCATGAGCGGAACGTCGCCATTGTCGAAAGTGCTGGCAAGCTGTGCCCCCGTGGCTTTCAGTGTCTTGTAGTCCCAACCGCTGCGGCTCACCGCATTGGGCTGCACGTGCCGGTGTTCACTAAAAACCTGCACGGTGTCGTCAACTTCGGGCGCGTCGGCGCGGTGAAAGCGTAACTGCGGCTGAGCGCATTCGGGCGCTTCGGCGGCGCGGTCGAAGAGGACGAGGGTGTGCCGGCTGTGGGTGATTTCGTCGCCGGCCACGGACGACTGGTCGTGCTCGAAGCGATACGAGAGACCTTCCTCGGCAAGCAGGCGAGTGATAAAGCTGAACTCGGTCTCATGGAACTGGGTGATGCGGCTGTAGGTACGCAGCGGCTGGGTGATCTCACTGCGCCAGTGGGCGACGTCGTACGCGCCGAAAACGGTGTCGAGCACGCCGAGCACATCGACGTCCTGAAACTGCAGGCAGTTTTGGCGCTGCGCGGTGAACGCGAGCCACGGCTCGACGATGATCCGGTAGCGCGCCAGACCGCCATCGGCGCCCAGGCTCATTGCGGAGGTGACGTAGCCATGCCAGTGGCGGTGAGTCCCGTCGGCGAGCAGCAGACGCAAGGTGACTTCTTCGCCGAGCAGGCGCTTGAGTTCGAAGTGCGCGTTGCCGGCGAGACAGTCGATCTCGAGGCGGAAAAGCGTGTTAACCGCCTCGCGCCCGGAAAAACGCTCGACCACCAGCGCGGCATCAGGCAGCGCGGTATCGATCGACAGCAGGCGTGCATGTTGGGAGAGGTGCGGGGTAAACAGGTCGCGCAGGGAAACCATGAGGGCTGGCAGCGGCAGGCGGAAAGATGCGGATTGCATCATCCGTACATGACAATGTCAATGTAAAAATGCCACCGCCCGGTTGCGCCAGGTGGCTGTCCGGGGCGCTCAACAGCGTGGCAGACTCAGCCCGGCACTCGGCCCTGTTCGTGTCGGTTCAGTCAGCGATGCTCGTGGCGCCGGCCGTGGCGGCGCCGCGTCTCGCCGTTGTCCGCCGCATGGCGCGCGGCCGTCATCCTCGAAAGCGCCTCAGCAACGCGGCGGTTGACGGTGCCGCGCGGCATATGTCCCTTGTTGTCCGCCTCGCCGGCGGGCACGCCCGTGAGCACGCTCATGGCTTGGTCGATGTTCTCCACCGCGTAGACGTGGAACAGGCCGCGCTGCGCTGCCTCGAGCACGTCGTCGCGCAGCATCAGGTGGCGCACGTTGCTGGCAGGGATGACCACGCCCTGCTCCCCGGTAAGCCCGCGCGCCTCGCACAGCTCGAAGAAGCCCTCGATCTTTTCGTTGACGCCGCCAATTGCCTGCACCGCGCCGAACTGGTTTATCGACCCGGTAATCGCCAGCCCCTGACGGATGGGTACATCGGCGAGTGCGGAGAGCAGCGCGCACAGCTCGGCCAACGATGCGGAGTCGCCCTCGACCGGCGAGTAGGACTGCTCGAACACCAGACTGGCGGCGACCGAGAGCGGCTGGTGCCTGGCGTATCGCGCGGCGAGGAACGAGGCAATGATCATCACCCCCTTCGAATGCAGCGCGCCGCCGAGTTCGGTCTCGCGCTCGATATCGACGACGTCGCCTTCGCCCAGGTGCACCGTCGCCGTAATTCGTGTCGGGTGGCCGAAAAGCTCGCCGGCCAACTCGATCACCACAAGTCCGTTCACCTGCCCGGCTTGCGCGCCGGACGTGGCGATGAGCACCGTGCCATCGAGCGCCGCGTCGCGCACCCTCGCCGGATAACGGTCGAAGCGGCGCCGGCGCGCGGCCATCGCCTCGATCACATCATCGCGACCGACGCGCGCCGCGCCACGTTGCCGAGCGACGTAATCCGACTCGCGCATCATGTCTGCGAGCACGCGGGTGCGCAGCGACAGCCGATGCGCGTCTTCCGCCATGCGTGCGCCTTGTTCAACGAGATTTGCGACCGCGGGCGCATCGAAGGGCAGCAAGCTGGACGCGCGCCCTAAGGAGGCCAGCAAACGCGAAAAATGGCGCTCGTTCCTGGGCGTGCGTTCAATGTCGTCATCGAAATCGGCCGCCACCTTGAACAGCTCGGGAAAGTCGGGGTCGTGTTCGTTGAGCAGATAGAAGGCCTCGCGCTCGCCGATCAGCACCACCTTCACTTCGCACGGGGCCGCTTCGGGTTCGAGGGTCAGCGCGCTGCTCCAGCCCTGCGCCTCGGCCGGCGCTTCGATGAGAATCCGGCGCGCCCGCAGCACCCGCTTGAGGCCGTCCCATGCGTAGGGCTGCTGGAACAGCCGGTTTGCGTCGAGGATCAGATAGCCGCCATTGGCGCGATGCAGCGCGCCGGCGCGGATGAGGTTGTAGTTGGTGACCATCGTGCCCATCTGCGCAATGTGCTCGATGCGCCCGACGAGATTACCGAAGCCGGGGTTGTCCTCACACACCACGGGCGCGCCATCGAGTTTGCCGTTGTGCACCAGCAGATTGACCTGGTAGCGATGAAAGCGGATGGCGCTTTCATCGTCTTCCACGGTCTCTTCGTCCTCGCCCGGGCTCTGCCAATCCGCGCCGGTTTCGAGCAGATCACCGCGCACCGCCGCGAGAAAAGCCGTGATGTCCGGGTTGTCGCGATAACGCGTTTCGAGCGGCCCGAGCAGATGTTTGATCGCTGGCGTGAGCGCCTCGACGACAGCGCGATTGAGCGCCTCCTGCAGTTCGCGCCGCCAGCCGGGAAACTTGTCGAGCAGATCGCCGAGCCGGTCGCTGAAGCGCTCGACGTCGGCTTCGATCTTCTTGCGTTCGTCGGCCGTCAGGGTCTTGTATATTTCGGGCGTCATCGGTTCGTCATCGCGCACCGGGGCGAAGACGTAGCCCTCGGGCGTGCGCAGCAAGGAAAGATTCACTTCCGCGCTGGCCTGGCCAATCTCGCGCAGCGCGGCTTCTTCCCGCTGCTTATGCGCTTCATGCAAGGCTTCCATGCGGCTGCTGTGCGTCTCGGCGTCGAGCGCCGCGTCGACCGCCGGGCCGATGTCGCGCAACAGCACCTGCATGTCGTGACGCAATGCCGCGCCCAGCCCGGCCGGCAAGCGCAGCAAGCGCGGGCGCAACGGATCGTCAAAGTTATGCACGTAGCACAGGTCGTGCGGCACCGCGCGTTTCGCCGCCAGCTCGTCGAGCACGCGTCGAACCGTGGCGTGCCGGCCGCTGCCCGGCTCTCCGAGCACGAAGACGTGATACCCCGGTTGGCGCATCGCCAACGCGAAGCGCAACGCTTCTTCTGCGCGCCCCTGGCCGAGGCCGTCGTGCAATTCGGCGAGCGAGTCCGTCGTCTCGAATCCGAGCGAACCGGGATTGCAGCGGAAGACCAGCTTGTCCGCCGGAAGGGGATGCACTGCGGAAAGTGCTTCGGCCATGTTGTTGTTCTCCGTGAGCCTGTGCGGTTTCGCCGCCCGCGCAGGTTGGTGCCGACGAAGGTAGCCCAACGGGACGGTGCCGATCGGCGTTGGGCTTGGCTGCGCTCAGCGCCAACCTACGCCACGCTACGATGAAGTCTATCGGGCGCCATGAATCTACTATGAACGGCGCCGGGCTGCCGCCCCACGCTCATTACCGAACGGCGTAAGGCGACCGGCGTCATGACCCGAGCGTACCGACCGGCTTCCTTGCGATTTGATTAGGCGCTATAGTTCGTGAAACATAACGCTTTGCTGCCACTGCCGAAACCCACGCCATGCTTCGCAAGCGCGCCGCCCCTGTCGCCAAACATGCCGTATTTGCGCTCGCCATATGCATGAACGCGGGCGTCGCCAATACGGCTGAAGTCACGGTCGCCGTGGCCGCCAACTTCACCGCGACGGCGAAACGCATTGCCGCAGCCTTTGCAGCGGGCAGCGAACACGTAGCGGTTCTGAGCTTCGGGTCCACCGGCAAGCTGTATACGCAGATCGCGCATGGCGCGCCCTACGACGTGTTTCTCGCGGCAGATCAGGCGCGCCCGCAGAAGGCGATCGACGAAGGGCTCGCCGTGGCCGATTCTCGCTATACCTACGCCAGCGGAAAACTCGTGCTGTACAGCACCGATGCGGCGCTCGTGGACGACGAGGGCAATGTGCTTCACTCGACGCGCTTTGCACGCCTGGCAATCGCCAACCCGGACACCGCGCCCTACGGCAGCGCCGCCATCGAAGTGTTGCAGGCGCTCGGCGTCCATGACAAGGTGGCCGATCGCCTGGTACGCGGCGACAACATCGCGCAAACGCTCCAGTTCGTTGTGACGAAAAACGCCCAGCTCGGCTTCGTGGCGCTCGCGCAGATCATCGAAACGCGCGGTGGCTCGCGCTGGATCGTGCCCGAGGGCTTGTACACGCCGGTCCGGCAGGACGCCGTGTTGCTCGCGCGCGGCGCGAGCAATCCGGCGGCGCGCGCCTTCATGGAGTTTCTCAAGAGCGAAACGGCGCGCGACATCATCCGCGCGTTCGGCTACGGGATCTCCTGAATGTGGGAAGCGGTTGTCCTCACCATCAAGTTGGCGACGATCACCACCGCCGTCCTGCTGCTCATCGGCACGCCAATCGCGTGGTGGCTGGCGCGCTCGCCCTCATGGTGGAAGGAAGCCGTCGGCGCCATCGTGGCCTTGCCTTTGGTGCTGCCGCCGACCGTGCTGGGCTTCTATCTGCTGCTCACGCTGAGCCCGACCAGCCCGATTGGCCAGGCCGCCACCTCGCTGTTCGGCCACTCGCTGCCTTTCACATTCACCGGCTTGGTCGTCGGCTCGGTAATCTATTCGATGCCCTTCGTGGTGCAGCCCGTGCGGAACGCCTTCGAAGCGATCGGCGAGCGTCCGCTCGAAGCGGCAGCAACCCTGCGTGCCTCACCACTCGACGTGTTTTTCTCGGTGGCGCTGCCACTGGCGCGTCCCGGCCTGATCACCGGCGCGGTGCTCGGCTTTGCGCACACGGTGGGCGAATTTGGCGTGGTCTTGATGATCGGCGGCAACATTCCCGGTGAAACGAAAGTGCTCTCCGTGGCAATTTACGACTACGTCGAGGCACTCGAATGGGACAAAGCGCATATGCTCGCCGGTGGCATGGTCGTGTTCTCGTTTCTTGTCATCCTCGCGACCTTTCTGGCACAAAAACGCATGCAGCGGCGCCTTGCATGAAACGGCTCGCCGCGCGCTTCAGCGGCACGCAGGGGCGCTTCGCGTTCGATGTCGATTTCAGCGCCCCGGCGCATGGCGTCACCGCGCTGTTCGGCCCCTCGGGCTGCGGAAAGACCACCGTGCTGCGATGCATTGCCGGGCTGGCACGCCCCGCGAGCGGCCATCTGGAGCTCGGTGACGAATGCTGGCATGACACGCAGCACTTCGTGCCCGCACACCACCGGCCGATCGGCTACGTGTTCCAGGAAGCGAGCCTGTTTGCCCATCTGTCGGTGCGCGGCAATCTCGACTACGCGTGCAAGCGCAGCTCCGGTGCGCCCAACGCGCTTCGATTTGACGACCTTGTCGGCTCGCTCGGACTCTCCGCGCTGCTCGATCGCATGCCGTCGCGGCTTTCCGGCGGCGAGCGCCAGCGCGTGGCGATTGCACGGGCGCTGCTCACCCGCCCTCGCCTGCTGCTCATGGACGAACCGTTGTCGGCGCTCGACGGCGCGGCGCGCGATGACATTCTCGGTCTGCTCGAGGGCCTCGCCGAAATCTGCCCGGCGCCGATCATCTATGTGAGTCACGCGATCGACGAGGTCGCACGGCTGGCTGATCACCTGGTGCTGCTCGATGCCGGCCGCGTACGCGCGGCGGGTGCCACCAACGCGTTGCTCACCCGCGCCGATCTTCCGCTGGCCCACAGCGAGCACGCTGGCGCAGTGTTTCACGGGCGTGTCACGGGCACACGCGATGACGTGCATCTGACCGAGATTGACAGCGATGGTGGCACCTTGCTGGTGAGCACGACCGGGCGCGCGACCGGCAGCGCGGTGCGTTTGCGCATTGCCGCGCGCGATGTATCGATTGCGCTCACCCCGCCGATCGACAGCAGCATCGTCAACCATTTTCCGGTCACGGTGATCGACATCACCCCCGACCCGCATCCCGGCCACCGCCTGCTGCGCCTCGCGGCGCGTGACACCGTCCTGTTGGCGCGCATCACCGAACATTCGCGCAGCCGGCTGGCGCTTGCGCCCGGCATGGCGGTGTGGGCCCTGATCAAGGCCGTTGCAGTGCGCTGAGGGGCAGGCGACACGCTATAATCATTCGCTTTGCCACCTGCCCGGAGACACCCCCATGGACGCCGAACGCATCAACACAATCGCCGACACGCTTAAAGATCTCAAGCGTCGCGGGCAGGAACTGCGGAGGTATCTTTGACTACGATGACAAGGCATCGAAACTCGAAGAAGTCAACATAGCGCTGGAAGATCCGGCGGTGTGGAACGACCCGGCGCGTGCGCAGGAACTGGGCAAGGAAAAGAAGCTGCTCGACGGCGTCGTGATCACGCTGCAGGAAGTCGACGCGCAGGCCGGCGATCTGCTCGAACTGTTCGAGATGGCCGAGGACGAGAACGACGACGACACGCTCGAAGCAATCGAAAGCGATGCGCGCGAGATCGAGGCACGCATCGCCGATCTCGAATTCCGCCGCATGTTCTCGCATCCGATGGACCCCAACCCGTGCTTCATCGAAATCCAGGCGGGCGCCGGCGGCACCGAGGCGCAGGACTGGGCCGGCATGCTCGAGCGCATGTATCTGCGCTACACCGAACGCAAGGGGTTCACCACCGAGCTGCTCGAAGAATCCGAAGGCGAGGTCGCAGGTATCAAGAGCGCGACCATCAAGGTCGATGGCGAGTACGCCTACGGCATGCTGCGCACCGAAACCGGCATTCACCGCCTGGTGCGCAAGTCGCCCTTCGATTCCAACGCGCGCCGTCACACCAGCTTCTGTTCGGTGGTGGTCTATCCGGAAATCGACGAGTCGATCGAGATCGATGTGAATCCGTCCGACGTGCGCACCGACACCTATCGTGCCTCCGGCGCGGGCGGCCAGCACATCAACAAGACCGATTCCGCGGTGCGGCTCACCCACGAACCGACGGGCATCGTCGTGCAGTGCCAGAACGATCGCTCGCAGCACCGCAACCGCGACGAAGCGTGGAAGATGCTCAAGGCACGCCTCTATGAACTCGAACTGCGCAAGCGCCAGAGCGAGCAGCAGGCGGTCGAAGACGCCAAGAGCGACATCGGCTGGGGCCACCAGATCCGCTCCTACGTGCTTGACCAGTCGCGCATCAAGGATCTGCGCACCAGCTTCGAGACGGGCAATACGCAGGCCGTGCTCGACGGCGATCTCGACGGCTTCATCGAGGCGAGCCTCAAACAGGGCGTCGGCGCGTAACATGCCGGTTGCAGAAAACGAAGCGCATTTCGTACTTGGGTCGCCGCTGGCGGCGCGACCCCATCGGCGGTCGCTTGTGCGAAAATTAAATGGTTGCCCGGCGCGCCGTCGCAGCAATTCGAAGCGAACGATCATGATGGTCGGCGCCGCCAAGCCGACGATGAAACACGACGAAATCGCAACATAGTAGGGCGGGCCTTAGCCCGCCTCGACGCCCGGCGAGGCGTCGATGGCCAGATGAATCCGGTCCTGCGCCATCGTCCCGTCGCGTTATTTCACGCTAATACTTACACGAGCAAGCAATGTCCGAAAACACTCCCCCGCCCGCCGAGGACAGAAAAACCCTGATGGCCGAGCGGCGCGAAAAGCTGCGCGCGTGGCGCGAGTCCGGCGAAGCCTACCCGAATGATTTTCTGCGCGAGAACATCGCCGGAAAACTCGATGAGCTTTACGGCGAAAAGGCCCGCGAGGACTTGGAAGCGACGCCCGTGCAAGTGCGCGTCGCCGGGCGCATGATGCTCAAACGCGTCATGGGCAAGGCAAGCTTTGCGACGATTCAGGATCTGTCGGGTCGCATTCAGCTTTACGTGAGCAATCAGGGCGTCGGCGATGCGGTGCACAGCGGCTTCAAGCACTGGGACATCGGCGACATCGTCGGTGCGGTGGGCACGCTGTTCAAGACCCGCACCGGCGAGTTGTCGATCAATTGCAGCGAGGTTCGGCTGCTGTCGAAGAACCTGCGCCCGCTTCCCGAAAAATTCCACGGCCTCACCGACCAGGAAACGAAATACCGCCAGCGCTATGTCGACCTGATCATGAATGAGGAATCGCGCTTCACCTTCGTGGCGCGCAGCCGCATGGTGCAGTCGCTGCGCAACTACATGGTCGACCACGGTTTCCTCGAAGTCGAAACGCCGATGATGCATCCCATCCCGGGCGGCGCGACGGCCAAGCCATTCACCACCTACCACAACGCACTCGACATGGATCTGTTCCTGCGCGTCGCGCCCGAGCTGTATCTGAAGCGTTTGGTGGTGGGCGGATTCGAGAAGGTGTTCGAGGTCAATCGCAACTTCCGCAACGAAGGCCTGAGCCCGCGGCACAACCCCGAATTCACCATGATGGAGTTCTATGAGGCCTACGCGAACTACCACACGCTGATGGACTTCACCGAAGGTCTCATCCGCCACGCGGCGCGCGAAGCGTTGGGTACCGAGGTGTTTCAGTACCAGGGGCGGGAACTCGATTTGTCGCGACCGTTCGAGCGCCTCACCATCGTCGAGGCGATCCGCAAGCACCATCCGGGTTTTACCGACGAACAACTCACCGACGCCGACTGGATCCAGCAGCGGGTAAAGGCCTTCGGCGAGCCGATCAAACCCGGCGGACTGGGCAGTTTGCAATTGCAGTTGTTCGAAGCCTGCGCAGAAGCCGAGTTGTGGGCGCCGACCTTCATCATCGACTATCCGGTCGAAGTCAGCCCGCTGGCGCGCGCCTCCGACACCAACCCGGAGATCACCGAACGCTTCGAGCTGTTCATCGTCGGGCGTGAAATTGCCAACGGCTTTTCGGAGTTGAACGACCCCGAAGATCAGGCCGAGCGCTTCAAGTCGCAGGTGGAAGCCAAGGACGCGGGCGACGACGAGGCGATGT
>CBDULG010000064.1:0-12765 GCA_965367985.1 uncultured Rhodocyclaceae bacterium | reverse complement strand
ACCGCCGCGGGGAGTCAGATGATGAGTGCAGTAATGAATGCCGAAAACGCGCCGATCGTGCTGCGCGAAGACCGTGGCGGCGTCGCCTTTCTCACGCTCAACCGGCCGGCGCAGTTCAACGCACTTTCTGAAGCCATGCTCAATGCGCTGATTGCCGAACTCGATGCGGTCGGCGCCGATGCATCGGTGCGCGCGGTGGTGCTCGGCGGCGCCGGCAAGGCGTTTTGCGCGGGTCATGACCTCAAAGAAATGCGCGCCAATCACCAACTCGATTTTCAGCAGGCGTTGTTTCGTCTGTGCGGCAAGATGATGCTCAAATTGATTGAACTGCCGCAGCCGGTGATCGCCCGCGTGCATGGCATTGCGACGGCGGCCGGCTGCCAGCTGGTGTCGATGTGTGACCTGGCGGTAGCGGCGGATGTGTCGCGCTTTGCGGTTTCGGGGATCAACGTAGGGCTGTTCTGCTCGACGCCGGCGGTCGGACTGTCGCGCAACATGGGCCGCAAGCAAGCGTTCGAAATGCTCGTTACCGGCGATTTCATCGACGCCCCTGAAGCGCAGCGCCGTGGACTGGTCAATCGCGTGGTACCGCTCGAGCAAATCGATGCGGAAATCGACCGGCTCACGGCGTCGATCTGCGCCAAGACGCCGGTGGCCGTGAAGATGGGCAAACAATTGTTCTACCAGCAACTCGAAATGGGCATCGAGGCGGCCTATCAGACCGCGGCCGAAACGATGGCCTGCAACATGATGACCGACGACGCGGCCGAGGGAATCGACGCCTTCATCGGCAAGCGCGCACCTGAATGGAAGGGGCGATAAAGACGTCCGGACGCGGCCGTGCTGATCGACACCCACTGTCATCTGGACGCAGCCGAGTTTGATGCCGACCGTGATGCGGTGATTGCGCGCGCGCGGGCGGCCGGCGTCGATGTCTTCGTCGTCCCCGCGGTCACCGCCGCCGGCTTCGACGGCCTCGACACGCTGGCCGATGCAACGCCCGGCATGGTGCGTGCATTCGGGCTGCACCCGATGTATATCGGCAGTGCGAAATCATCGGATCTCGACGAACTCGCAGCGCGTCTGGCGCGGGATGACGCTGTCGCGGTGGGGGAGATCGGACTCGATGGCTTTGTCGACTCACCCGCACTCGACGCTCAGCGCCCGTGGTTCGAAGCACAGCTCGATCTGGCGCTTCAGTTCGACTTGCCGGTGATCCTGCATGTGCGCCGCGCGGTCGATGCGATCATCCAGGCGGTGCGGCGCGTCGGCGTGCGGGGTGGCATCGCGCACGCCTTTAACGGCAGTCGTCAACAGGCCGATATGCTCGTCTCGCGCGGTTTCAAGCTGGGTTTTGGCGGCACCTTGACCTACCCCGGCTCACGACGCATCCGTGCGCTTGCCAGCGAACTGCCGGCCGAGGCGATCGTGCTCGAAACCGATGCGCCCGACATCGCGCCGGTGTGGGCGCGCGGGCAGCGCAACGAGCCGGCTGCGGTGCGCCGCATCGCCGAGACGTTGGCCGAGTTGCGCGGCGAAACGCTGCAATCGGTGGCAAGGACGACGACTGCGAATGCGCGCGAAGTCATTCCGCGGCTTGCCATGCTCGACTCCTAGCGCGTGCCGCGCAAACGTCGGCCGCGCGCGCTCAGGCGCTCGCGTCGCGGCCAGCCGCCGATCCGGAAATCAGTTCGGCAATGTCGCGTTTGAGCACATGGATGTCGTCGGTAAAGCGTTCGGGGGACATCAGCGAGATGCCGAACACATAGGCGTAGAGCAGCACGCTGCGGCTCGACGCTTCGGCCAGAGGCACACCGCAACGCGTGAACAACTCTCGCGTGCATTCGAGGCGCCAGGCGTCGACCTCTTCGACCACGCGCGATGCGATTTCATCGCGCCGCGCCCAGTCGCGCACTGCCAGTTCGATCATCATTCCGCGGTGATTGCGGCTGGCACTGTAAACGTCGATAACGTGGTGCAGTTGTGCCAATTCCTCGCCTGCTTCGGCGCGCGTCTGTTTTGTTATGTCGCGAATCCGCCCGGTTTTCCAGGTGTCGAGGACGGCTTTGAGCAGGTCGTCACGATCCTTGAAGTGCCAGTAGAAACTGCCCTTTGTGACCTTGAGCGACTTGGCCAGCAGTTCCACCCGCAGGCCGGTGACGCCTTCCTTCGCCAATAGATCGATTGCCGAGAGCACCCAGGCGCCTCGATCGAGTTGGGGTCGAGGTTTGCATTTGATGTTTTCCATACGCGCAAGTATTGACACAATTGCCTTCCATACGCTACCGTACGGACCCATGAAGCCCTGCGAGTCGTCAATGTCGGGTGGCGCGAACGCCGAAATGCAACATGCGGTGCCATAATGGGACACGGGTCACAGATGGACGAGCACGGCGCACACCCCAAACACAAATTTCGATGAAGGAGACCAGCCTTGAAAATTCTCGTTCCCGTAAAACGGGTCGTTGATTACAACGTCAAAGTCCGCGTCAAGAGTGATGGCAGCGGCGTCGATATCGCCAATGTCAAGATGAGCATGAATCCGTTCGACGAAATCGCCGTGGAAGAGGCTGTTCGTCTCAAAGAAGCCGGTGTTGCTACCGAGGTGGTGGCCGTGTCGTGCGGCGTGGCGCAGTGCCAGGAAACGCTGCGCACGGCGATGGCGATCGGCGCCGATCGCGGCATCCTCGTGCAGAGTGACGAAGAGTTGCAGCCCCTAGCGGTTGCCAAGCTGCTCAAGGCGCTGTGTGACAAAGAGTCGCCGGAACTGGTGGTGCTCGGCAAGCAGGCGATCGATGACGATGCAAACCAGACCGGTCAGATGCTCGCCGCGCTGATGAACCTGCCGCAAGCGACGTTCGCTTCCAAGGTGGCGGTTGCCGATGGCAAGGTCACGGTGACCCGGGAGATCGATGGGGGGCTCGAAACGCTTTCGATGAGTCTGCCGGCCGTCGTCACGACTGACCTTCGCCTCAATGAGCCGCGCTACGCCACGCTACCCAACATCATGAAGGCCAAGCGCAAGCCGCTCGAAACCGTATCTCCGGCCGATCTGGGCGTGGATGTAGCGCCGCGCCTGAAGACGCTCAAGGTTGCCGAGCCGCCCAAGCGCAGCGCGGGTGTGAAGGTTGCCGATGTGGCCGAACTGGTCGCCAAACTCAAGAACGAAGCCAAGGTGATCTGATCATGAGTATTCTCGTCATTGCAGAACACGATAACGCCGAACTCAAGGCGTCCACCCTCAACACCATTGCCGCCGCCCAGGCAATTGGCGGCGAGATCCATGTGCTCGTCGCGGGTAGCGCGTGCGACAGTGTCGCCCAGGCGGCTGCCGCGGTCGATGGCGTGACCAAGGTCCGTGTAGCCGATGCGGCGCACTATGAGGACCAGGGGGCGGAGAACGTCGCCGCACTGGTGGTCGCCAATGCCGACGGCTACACCCACATCCTTGCGCCGGCCACCACGTTTGGCAAGAACGTGTTGCCGCGTGTCGCAGCGTCACTCGACGTCGCGCAATTGTCAGACATCATCGCGGTCGATTCGCCTGACACCTTCGAGCGGCCGATCTACGCCGGGAATGCGATCGCTACAGTGCAGAGCGCTGACGCGGTGAAAGTCATCTCCGTGCGCACGACCGCATTCGATCCCGCGGGAACGGGCGGAAGTGCTGCCGTCGAGCCTCTCGAGGCGGCCGCGGACACCGGCTTGACCACGCTGGTAGGGCGCGAGTTGACCAAGTCTGAGCGCCCCGAGCTGGGCGCAGCGGGCGTCATCGTATCGGGCGGCCGCGGGCTGGGCAGCAGTGAGAAGTACCACGAATTGCTCGAGCCGCTGGCCGACAAGCTCGGTGCGGCGCTCGGCGCCAGCCGCGCTGCGGTCGACGCCGGCTATGTGCCCAACGATTATCAGGTCGGCCAGACCGGCAAGATCGTCGCGCCTCAGTTGTACGTCGCGGTGGGCATCTCGGGCGCCATCCAGCATCTCGCCGGCATGAAGGATGCGAAGGTGATCGTGGCCATCAACAAGGACGAAGAGGCGCCGATCTTCCAGGTCGCGGATTATGGTCTGGTCGCCGATCTGTTCGTGGCCGTACCGGAGCTGACCAAAGCGCTCGGGTAGCGATGCGCGCGGGGAGCGCATGTGAACTTTGCAGTCGAGCTGTTCTCCGCGGCCTGGCTGTGGTCGGCTGCAGCGATCGCCGTGCTCGGTGTCATGTGGGTGGTGCGCAGCGGCCCGTGGGGAACGCTGTTGCGCCCGGCGCGGCTCAACCTGTGGCTCGGCGTGGGCGTGATGTTCGCGCTCTTGTGGAGCATGAAGGCCGGCGTCCATGCCGGCCTCGATCTGCATTTGCTCGGCGCCATGGTGGCGCTATTGGTATTCGGGCCGCAATTGGGGGCCGGCGTGCTCGCATTGGCGTTGGGCATCGTGACACTCAACGGCGGCGCGCAGTGGCAGATGTTTCCCCTAAACTGGCTGGTGATGGGCTTCGCACCGGTACTCATCGCGCACGGTTTCGCTTCACTGGTCGAGCGATTCCTTCCGCGCCATTTCTTCATCTTCATTTTCGTGATCGCGTTCTTCGGCAGCGCGCTCACAGCGGTGCTGCAGGGTGTGCTGGCATCGGTCCTGCTCATTGCCGCGGGGGCATACACCTTCGAGTTTATCGCTCACAATTATCTGCCGTACTTCCTGCTGCTCGGCTTTTCCGAAGCCTGGCTGTCGGGTTTCGTGGTGACGCTGATGGTGGTTTACAAGCCAGGATGGGTCGCCCGTTTTGATGATCGTCTGTATTTGTGGAATAAATAGACTGCGCTGATGCAACCGGCCAACCACCAATAGGACTGGAGACTTTGAATCATGAGTGATTACACCGCGCCCATTCGGGACATGAAGTTTGTCATGAAAGAGCTGGCCGGCCTCGACGAGGTCGCGCGTTTGCCTGGGTTCGAAGAAGCGACCGATGATCTGGTCGATGCGGTGCTGGAGGAAGCCGGCAAGTTTGCCGCGGGCGTGCTCGCGCCGCTCAATCGTGTTGGCGATCAGCAGGGAGCCAAATGGTCCGACGGCGAGGTGACGACACCCGAAGGCTGGCGCGCCGCTTACTCGCAATTCGCCGAATCGGGCTGGACCTCGCTGGCCTGCGACCCGGAATACGGCGGTCAGGGTTTGCCGAAGATCGTCAACACCGCGGTGATGGAGATGTGGAAGTCGGCCAACATGGCGTTCTCGCTCTGCCCGATGCTGACCAATGGCGCGATCGAAGCGCTGATGCTGCGCGGCACGGACGAGCAGAAATCGGTGTACCTCACGCGCATGGTGAGCGGAGAGTGGACGGGTACGATGAACCTCACCGAGCCACAGGCCGGCTCGGACCTGGCGGCGGTGCGCACGCGCGCCGAGCCGCAGGGCGATGGCAGCTACAAGGTCTTCGGTCAGAAGATTTTCATTACTTACGGTGAGCACGACCTGACCGAAAACATTGTGCACCTCGTGCTCGGCCGGCTGCCCGACGCACCGGAAGGCGTGAAGGGCATCTCGCTGTTCCTGGTGCCGAAATTCATGGTCAATGCCGACGGCTCGCCGGGCGCGCGCAACGATGTGCGTTGTGTGTCGATCGAACACAAGCTCGGCATCCACGCCAGCCCGACCTGCGTCCTCGCCTTTGGCGACAACGGGGGTGCCACCGGCTATCTGATCGGCGAAGCGAATCGAGGCCTCGAGTACATGTTCATCATGATGAACGAAGCGCGATTTGCGGTCGGCATGGAAGGGCTGGCACTCGCCGAACGCGCCTATCAGCAGGCGGTCGGATATGCGCGTGATCGCGTGCAGGGCACCGAGGCGGGCGAACGGAGTGGCGAGAAGGTGGCGATCATCCGTCATCCCGACGTGCGGCGCATGCTGATGACGATGCGGTCGACGACCGAAGCCATGCGCGCACTGGCCTACGTGGTCGGCGCGGCGACCGATAGGGCGCACGCGCATGCGGATGAAGCGGTGCGCGCAACGAACCAGGCGTTTGTCGATCTGATGATTCCGGTCGTCAAAGGCTGGTGCACTGAAAACTCGATCGACTTGGCGTCGCTGGGCGTCCAGGTGCATGGCGGAATGGGTTACATTGAAGAGACGGGCGCGGCGCAACACCTTCGCGATGCGCGCATCACGACGATATACGAAGGCACCACCGCCATTCAGGCCAACGATCTGATCGGTCGCAAGATCGCGCGCGACAAGGGCGCCGCCATCAAATCGGTGATCGGCCATATGCGCGATGTCGAGGCGCAACTGGGCGATGAGCCGGATGCGGCGTTCGCAGCGTTGCGCAAATCGCTCTCGGCAGGCGTTACCGCGCTCGAGGAAGCCAGTGATTACATCCTCGCGACCTATTCCAGTGACATCAAGGCGGCCTCGGTCGGTGCGGTGCCGATGCTCAGATTGCTCGGCATCGTCGCGGGCGGCTGGCAGATGGCCCGGGCTGCGCTGGTGTCGCAGCAGAAGCTGGAGGCCGCTTCGGGCGACGCCGACTTCTACCGCAATAAGATCCATACCGCGCACTTCTATGCCGACCACATCCTGTCGCAGGCGCCGGGGCTTGCCTACGCCGTGGTCAACGGTGCGGAGGGCGGGCTCGCGCTGGCAGACGAAGCGTTCTGAACCGAACTGATCGGCGAAAACAAAAAAAGGGGAGCGGCGGTCGCTCCCCTTTTTTTATGTCAATTGCCGATCACTCGACCTTGGCCTCGGTGCGCAGCTTCATGATGTGCTGCTCGAGCCGCTGGGCTTGCAGACGCTGTTTGAGTTGCGGCGCAATTTTTTCGAAATCGGGTGCCTCGAGCTGGCGCGTATCTTCGAGCTGAATGATGTGATAGCCGAAGTTGCTCTTCACCGGTTCGGCGGTGGTTTCGCCCTTTTCGAGTTTCACCATTGCGTCCGAAAACTCCGGCACGTACATGCCAGGATTGCTCCACCCGAGCTCGCCTCCTTTCTCTTTTGATCCCGGATCCTTGGAGTTGGCCTTGGCGAGGTCCTCGAAGCTTTCTCCCTTGCCAAGCTGGGCGATCAATGCACGCGCTTTGGCCTCGTCATCGACGAGGATGTGGCGCACCTTGTACTCGGTATCGCCCAAACGGCCCTTCATTTCGTCGTAGGTCTTGCGCACGTCCGCATCGGTCACCTGGTTGGTGGCGACGAAGTCCTGCAGATAGGCACGAATGATCACGGCTTGCTGCGCCAGCTCGATCTGCGTCTTGACCTCGGGCTTCTTGTCGAGGCCCTTTTCTACCGCAGCCTGGCGGAGTATTTCGCGGCGCACGAGTTCTTCGCGCACGGCACCGCGCAGCTGTTCGGAATCCTCGGTGCCCTTGGCTTTCTGTTCGGTCAGCAGGGCATCGGCGTACTCCTGGGGGATCCCCTTGCCATCGACCGTAGCAACCGGATTGGCGGCGAGGGCGATCTGGGTGGACACGCCGGCAATCAGCGCAATCATCAGTCTTTTGGAAAACAAGTTCATTCAGCAGCTTCCTTTATTGGCAATAAATCAAAGTTCGTCGGGTGCGAGGGCCCGGATGGCCAGCGCGTGAATGGCGGAGGGCATGAGGTCGCCGACGGCGTCATAGACAAGCCGATGGCGGGCCAGTGTGCCCTTGCCGGTAAATGCCTCGGCGACAATCTCGACACGGAAATGACCGCCGCCGTCGCGCGCGCCGGCATGGCCGGCATGCAGGGCTGATTCATCGTCGATGTGCAGCGACATCGGCGACAACGCGGCGGACAAGCGGGACTCGATCTGGGCGACGACCTGGCTCACGGCAATGTCTTTTTGAACGGTTTGACAGTCGTTCGCGCGAATACTCCCTCGGTCACGTAAGGGTCGGCGGCCATCCACGCTTCTGCGTCGGCCAGCGAAGCAAATTCGGCAACGATCAAGCTGCCTGAGAAGCCTGCCGGCCCGGGATCGGGAGAGTCGATGGCGGGAAACGGGCCGGCAAGAATCAGCCGGCCTTCGTCCTTGAGCGCGTTGAGCCGCGCGACGTGCTCGGGACGGGCCGACATACGGGCGTCGAGCGAATCCGGCGCTTCTTCACCGATGAGTGCATACAACATCATGACGACTCTTCTTCCATGTAGCGGGACAAGTAAAAGCCCTGACCGAGAACGAACAATAGCATCAGGCCCGTGCCGCCGAAGAGCTTGAAATTGACCCACGTTTCTTCAGCGAAACTGAAAGCGACATACAGGTTGAGAACGCCCATCACGGCGAAGAACGCCGCCCAGGCGAGGTTGAGGCGGTCCCACACCGGCTCGGGCAAGTGCAATTGGGCGCCGAGCACGGCGCGTATCAGGTTCTTGCCGAAAACCATCGCAGAGATCATCAGTGTGGCGCCGAAGAGCCAGTAAACCGCGGTGGGTTTCCACTTGATAAATGTCGGATTGTTGAAAATCAGCGTGGCGCCGCCAAGCAGCGTGACGATTGCCAGGCTCACCCACAGCATGGTGTCCACCTTGCGGTGGCGCAGCCACACCACGGTGATCTGCACGAAGGTGGCCAGGATGGTGACCGCCGTAGCGATCAGAATCGGCGCCTGCTGGGTGGAAATGCTCTTGCCGAGCCACTCGGTGGCGAATTGTGCAGCACCGACCTCATACACGCCGGCGACCTTGTAGGCGCCGAAAAACATGAGGACAGGCATCAAATCGAAAAGAAATTTCATTCTGTAAACCGCACTTGGACCTGGTGCAGGAACGGCGCAGGTGCGGCCCGCGCAGGCTCACCTGGCAAACGGGCCGACGCGTCCAAGCGGCCCGACAGCCGTGAAATCTGGCGTGTAGCGCAATCTCCCGGGGGCCGATGACTGTCCTCGGCGAAACACTGAATCATCACACTAACTCACCCACGCCGAGAACCAACCAACCGCCGTTTCCAGGATGGTTGCTGTCGAAGGCGAAATAGCGAATCGGCACCACGACATGCGAAGTGCGATAAGCGGTCAATTGCTGTTTCCGGAATCATAGGCGCGGATTATAGCGGCTTCGGTGTTACGCCGCGGTCGCCGTTCCCGGCTCGCTGCGATTGCGCATGTGATCAGCAAGTGCGCCCAGCGCGTCGAGCAGTTCGGCGCGCAGCGCATCGTCATCGACGTGCGCGCGCATCGCCTCGCGCATACACAGCATCCACTGGTCGCGCTCGCGTTCGCCGATCGAAAAGGGCAAGTGGCGCGCGCGCAGGCGTGGATGACCGAAGTGCACGACGAACAAGGGTGGGCCGCCCAGCCACCCGGAAAGAAACATGAACAGTTTCTCCGCAGATCTGGTCAGGTCGTCGGGGTGCTGGCGGCGCACATCCCATGCCTCGGGCAGCGTATCCATCAGCGCATAGAAGTGATCGACCAGATGGCGCAACCCGTCTGCGCCACCGATTCGATCGTATAGCGTTGGTGTCATGGCCGCTCAGACGCCATGTAGATCGATCAGTTCCATCGTGTTGCCGCAAGCCTGATTGGCCGGCAGCGCCGTTTCGATCTGGCGTGGGGGCGGAAGCTTGAGATTGGCCATCATTTCGACGAATTCGCTGCGGCTGGTGTTTGCGAGCCGCGGGTTGATCGCTTTTTCCTGCCCAATGCTCGAGACGCGGCGACCGTTGTAGTCATGGGCCGGGTACACCAGCGTTTCGTTCGGCAGCGAAAACAGGCCGCGCGTGATGCTGTCATACAGCCTGCCCGAATCGCCACCCTGGAAGTCGGTGCGGCCACAGCCGTCGATCAGCAAAGCATCGCCGGTAAACACGCGATCCCGCCAACGGTAGCTCACACAGCCGGCGGTGTGTCCGGGCGTGGGGATGACGCGAATGAGGTGTTCGCCGAATGCGATGATGCTCTTCCCGGTGACCTTGATATCAGCACATTCGGCACCGGCATCGGCGCTCGTCACGGTCTGCGCTCCGGTGGTTTCGCGCAGCGCCGCCGCTGCGGTGACGTGATCGGCGTGGATATGCGTATCGAGAATCCAGCGCAGTTGCAATCCGAGTTCCTGCAACAAGCTCAGATAACCGACGCTGTGCGTGCGCACGGTGTCGATCAGCACGGCGTCCGCGGTCAGTGGATCGGCAAGCAGGTAGGTGTAGGTGCAGCTTTGTTCGTCGAAGAGTTGTCGAAAGATGATGCTCATACCGGGTGTCCTGTGGGCGCCTTTTTCGATTCTAGTCGTTCCGCGGTGCCTTTGTGGCCGACGACGGCAGAATGATGCTGGCGACCAGCCCGCCCTCGGGGTGGTTGGCCAGCTCGAAACTGCCACCGTGGCCGCGGGCAATGCGATCGACGATGGCCAGCCCCAGCCCGGCACCCTGGGTGTTGCCGCGCGCAGTGTCGAGCCGCACGAAGGGGCGGGTCAGATGTTCGAGTTCCGCGCCCCGGCCAGTTTTTCGGTGCTGATCGACAAGGGTTCCGATGAGCCCGCATAGCGTTCGGCATTGTCGATCAGGTTGCGCAATGCGCGTCGCAGCGGGACGGGCCGTGCATGCGCGGTCGCTTTCGGATGGACGGCGAGATCGACCGCCAGCCCGCGAAGACGATAGGGTTCGACGACGTCTTCGATCAGCGTCGCCAAAGACACAGCTTCCGGCGCTTCTTCATCACTGCGGCCGTAATCGACGAACTGTCCGATGACACGATCCATCTCCTCGATGTCGCTGACCATAGCGCGCACGTCGCCTGAGGATGCGCCGCTCATCTCCACGCCGAGACGAAGTCGCGCGAGCGGCGTCCGCAGGTCATGGGATACGCCGGCGAGGATAATCGTGCGGTCATTGTCGAGTTCCGCCAGATCGCCGGCCATCTGATTGAAGGCAATAGCCACCTCGGCAATTTCGCCCGGGCCGTTCTCGTCCAGCGGCTTCGGCGTGCGGCCCTGGCCGACCGCGCGTGCGGCACGCGCGATGTATCGCAGCGGCCGGCCGATGCGGATCACCACGAGATAGGCGCCGAGCAACGCAAACGCCATGATGGCGAGGCCCCAGCCCAGCCACTCGAGCGCCTGCGGTCGCTGCACGCGCTCACGCGGCAGCATCACCCAGTATTCGTCGGGCGCGTTACGGTCAAGGCGAAAACTCAGCCAGAAGCCTTCCAGCCCTTTCCAACTGCTCGCAAAACGGGTTTGCGGGCCGAGCAACTGGCGGATTTCATGGGTTAGCAGACGCATCGCACGGGTGTCCGGCAGTCCGCCAAGCTCGTCGCCGGGTTCGGCCGGGTAGACGCGAATGCCCTCGAGCGCGGTCAGGTCGATGAGCAATTCGAGACGCCGGCCGGCATCGGCATTGACCAGCGCGGTGCGCGTGAGATTGACGATGCTTGCCACGGTGCGCGCAAGCTCTCGTGCCCGCGGGCCCTGATCGAAATGGCGCACGATCTGCGACCACGCGACAAAGGCCAGCAACATGACCAGTGCGAGCAGCGCAAATGTTTGCCAGAGTAATGTGCGTGGCAGCAGGGCCGCCGAACGCGAAGCCGGGCGCCTCATGCGGACAGGCGGGTCAGTTGTCTTCCTTGTTGCCTTCGGGAACGAACACGTAGCCGAAGCCCCACACCGTCTGGATGAAGCGCGGTTTGCTCGGATCGTCCTCGACGAGCTTGCGCAATCGGGAAATCTGCACGTCGATGGCGCGATCGAACACCCCGTATTCGCGGCCACGCGCCAGTTCCATGAGCTTATCGCGCGACAGGGGCTGGCGCGGATGCTGCACCAAAACCTTTAGCAGCGAGAATTCGCCCGTCGTCAGCGCCACCTCTTCGCCGTTGCGCATCAGCGTGCGGTTGCCGAGATTGACTGACACGGCGCCGAATTCGACGACTTCGTTTTCCATCGCCGGTGCGCCGGGCAACTCGTGAGGCTGGCGGCGCATCACGGCCTGAATGCGAGCGACCAGTTCGCGCGGATTGAAGGGTTTGGGCAGGTAGTCGTCTGCGCCCATCTCGAGGCCGACGATGCGATCAACGTCATCCCCCTTGGCGGTGAGCATGATGATCGGCGTGATAACGTCCGCAGCGCGCAGCCGGCGGCAGATCGACAAGCCGTCCTCGCCGGGCAGCATGAGATCAAGCACTATTAGATCGTAATGTTCGCGGTGCAGCGCGCGGTCCATGGTGTTGCTGTCGGTCACCGCCTTGACGGAAAAGCCTTGCTCGGACAGGTAGCGTGAGAGCAGTTCACGCAGGCGGGCATCATCGTCGACAACCAGCACGCGGCAACGGGTCTTGGAATTGTTGTACGTATTCATGGTCAGCATCGTATCGACAGCCATCGCCTGAAACCAGCGCCGGATCGGGCTCAAGGGCATTCAAGCGTAACTGTTCGTAAGTTCACACTTGTTACGAAACAAAGGCTTACACGGCACCTGGTGCGTGACTACAATGCAAGTATGAATCAATCTCGCGATCCATGTTGACGCTGTGATGATGGAAATCTACAAATACCTGTCCGGTCTGCGCCATGCCGCGCTGGCGATCTTCGCCGGCATGTTCGCTTTTCCCATGTTCGCAGCCGCGCAGGATCTCGATCGCGTGGCGCAGCAGGATCGCGTGGCGCAGCAGGACCGTGATCGATCGCGACGCGCCGACATTCGTGCTTCGGTGAATGACTTTGTTCGGATTCAGTCCGGTGACGGGCAGGCACGTCCGTCGCTGAGCGATGAGGAGCGCCTCGAGATGCGTCGTCAGATCGACGAAGCCATCCGCAAGGCCTACGGACGCCGCAGCCGAGACTGAGCCGGCGTCT
>CBDULG010000063.1:0-12812 GCA_965367985.1 uncultured Rhodocyclaceae bacterium | reverse complement strand
AAATTTACACAAAGGCGACGTCGACCTTCATGGCACACCTGTTGTGCATCGCAGTATTTGCGGTGCATGCAACGCGTTGTAACAAATCAACACGTCGAGACATTCTAGCGGCATGAATCTTGCTTGCCCTAGTCGGGTCGCGCATGTGTGCGCACAGGGCCGCATGGTTTAACGCGACACGTAATCACAAAAAAGCTATCAGGAGGTTGGTCATGCCGGACAGTACCTATTCTACGAACGTGAGCGTATGTGAAGGGCTTTCGACGAACTTTGATTTGCTGGATTTGTTGCTCAGCGCCGACCCGGACTACGCGGGCGCCGGCGAGCAGGTGCTCCTGCTTTACGTGGAGGACGCCAATGGAAACTACGTGGAGGCACCGCCAGACAGTTTCATCAAGAGCGTCGATGGCGACACGGTGGCTGTCGACCTCACCGCCATGCCCGATTTCGTCGGCACCTTGTCTTTCCGCATCCTGGCGGCCGACGCCGCTTTCAACCTGATCACGATCGACGTTCAGACTGAAATCATGCCCGTCAACGACGCCCCGGAAGGCAGCGACGGTGGCACGACGATCGCGGCTGGGGAAAGTTACGTGTTCGCCGTTGATGATTTCGGTTTCTCCGATGCGGCCGATGGCGACAATTTCATCGGCGTGCTCATCAACGCTCTGCCCGCGGGCGGCAGGCTTCAACTCGACGGCGTCGCTGTTGCCGCCGGCGACGAGGTCAGCACCACGGACATCGCCGCGGGTAAACTCGTCTTCGTCCCCGATCCCGGCCAATCGGGGCAGGTGACGATAGGCTTTCAGGTGCGCGACGACGGCGGCGTGAACGAATGTGGTGGCGAACCACTGGACCTCACCCCCAACACCTTCACCATCACGCTGCCGGCGCTCGAGCCCGCGCAGATCGGTGACCGGGTGTGGTTCGATGCGAACGGCAACGGCGTGCAGGATGACGGTGAAGACGGCGTCGCGGGCGTGACGGTCCAATTGAAGGACGCCAATGGCGCCGTCATCGGCGACACCACTACCGACGCCAACGGCAACTACAGCTTCACGGTGGACGCCGGCACCTACGCGATCGGCATCGTCGAGCCCAACGGCTTCGATGTCACCATGCAGGACGTGGGTGACGATGCGCTCGACAGCGACATCAACCCGGCCACGCTGATGAGCGACAACGTCACCGTGGCCGCGGGCGAGACCAACAACACGCTCGATGTCGGCCTGGTTGCGGAGCTGAACGCCGGCATCGACATCGAGAAATTCGTCCGCATCGAGTCACCTGGCGTGCTTTATCAGGGGGATGTGGGCGAGGACTACGGCAAGCCATTGGAGATGACCTTCAAGTACGCGCCGGGTACGACGGTGAGCAACACGCAGGAAGGCAAGGCAAAGATCATTGGTTCGACCAAGGCGGACGACGACGGCGTGTCGTGGGTCGTGGTCAGCGACAAATCCGACCTGGGGAAATCGAAGCACATCTACTTTGAAGGCTACGTGGCGGTCGGCGACACCTTCACCGCAACTGCCGAGGCCGCCGGCAAGGACAAGTTCGAGAAGGAAAGCTATTTTCACTTCTATGACGATAACCCCTACGTCAAAGGAGATGAGCAGGGTTCCGCGCTGGGCAGACTGCAAACGTCGACTTACCACGTGTCGGACTCCAAGCCGATTTACATGGGTGACGTCATCGGCAATGCGACCCTCGTCGGCTACGTCGGCAAGGACGGCGGCGAGGTGCCGAACAGCCCACCGGTGATCGGGCCGGATATGGACGCCGACACCGCCGCGGGGGCGCCCACCGGCGAGACTGGCGTCGATACCGCGGTATTCACCTATGAGGTGATCAACACCGGCGATGTCGCCTTGTCGAATGTGCAGGTGACCGACGATCGCCTGTCCAACCTGAATTTCGTCGGTGGCGATAGCGACGGCGACAAGCTGCTCGATGTATCCGAAACCTGGATCTATACGGCGCGGGAAACAGTGGGCGCGGGCCTGAACACCAACGTCGGTGCGGTTACCGGCAATTTCTCCGGCGGTCAGGTCAGCGATTCGGATGCGGCGAACTATGTCGGCGCGACCGTCGTGGAGCCGGTGTGCGTCACCTTCGACTTCAGCGGCAACTCTTCGAGCGATGGTTCGAACGGCAACATCCGTAGCTACACCGTCGATGGTGTCACGGTGAAGGTCAGCGGTTTTGCCGAGGAAACGAACGGCAATTTCCGTTCGGCCTACCTGGGTGCCTACGGCGAAGGCCTCGGCGTGACAGATGACAGTGAAGGCTCGGGGTCGAACAACACCCACACCGTGGACAACGTGTACTGGAAGAACTACCTGGTGTTCGAGTTTTCGCAGTCGGTGGTGATCGACAAAGCCTATCTGGGCTATGTCGACAATGACAGCGATATGGAGATATGGATCGGCACGGTGGATGACCCGATCGGCAACCACATCAATCTGGACAGTTCGGTGCTGGGCAGTCTCGGTCTGCACGAATTCGATCGGACGACGTCGTCGAAAGAACGCTGGGCCGATTTCAATGACGGCGAATTCGCCGGCAACGTGCTCGTCATTGCGGCCGATACCACCGACTCGACGCCGGAAGATCGTTTCAAGCTCGAAAAGCTGGAGCTTTGCACCAGCGAGACGCATAGCACCTCGCAGCCGGCCTCGGCCGGACTGGCGGCGTTGGGCACCCTGCTCGACGACGGTGGCAGTCTGGACGCGCTGGTCGGTTCGGCCGAATCGCCCCTGATCGCTGCCGACAGCGCGCCGCTGGGCGACAGCTACTGGCAAATCGCATTGATGAGCCAACTGGCGGATGTCTTCGAACAGGCGCTCGCCGCCTGAGCGTTGGGCCGGGTGCGCCGCGGCGCGCCCGGCGACTTCGATTACCCAGCGTGTTCTCTTGGAAGAGGCCAACGGCACGCTTTTGGCATTACGCCGTGAATCATCACCGCGCGTCCCACCCGGAGCGGCAACAACAAGCAATACTGCCGCGCACGCTGCCGCCCGCCACGACATGCTGCAGATCGTATTCGACGACGTCGGTATGCTGATCGAGTCCGTCAGCCGCCTGTGTGCGCTGGCCGGAGCGGATCTGCATTCAGGATGCGCCGGGTCGCGTGCTTCGGTTGAACGAAGGGGAAAGGGCTCCGCTTTTTTTTCTGCTTCGTTCGGTCGATGCCGTTTTCGCTGTCAGGGTGCCTTGAGGCACAATGTCACCTGTTCTAGATATTCGGTTGTGAAGATCCATGAAAATCAATTCATTCACGCTCGCCGCGTCGCTTGTCGGTGCGCTCGTGTCGGGCGCCCCGCCGCTGCATGCCGCGCTCATTCCGGTCGAACCGCCGCCGGTCGATGCGGCCGTCGCCGAGTACACACCGCACGATCAGCGCATTCGCGAGGGCAATGCCGCCTTGCGCGCGCGGGATCATGTTGCCGCAAAAGCGGCCTTCGACGAAGCGCTGCGCCTTGTCCCGACCAGCGATCAGGCTATGATCGGGCTGGCCGCGGCAGCGCACACGCGTGGCGAAACGGCCGTCGCGCTCGACTGGCTCGATAAAGCCCTCAAGGCGGCGCCCGAGGCGCCCACGGTGACCGCGGCGCACGCTCGCCTGTCGACCGAAATCGGTGACCTGAACGGCGCCGCCGCGCGCTTGCAGGCCGCCGTTGACGCCCATCCGGAAGCCCGCGAAGTGCGTCTCGCGCTTGCCGATTGGCTGGCGCTGCAATTGAGGCGACCGGGTGAAGCGATTCCGCACTACCGCAAGTTGCTTACCCGCACGCCCAATGACGGCGCCGCATTGCTTGGCCTCGGCATGGCCCTGCTGGCCGACAACCAGCTTGCGGACAGCATCGCAACGCTGGACCAGGCACTCGAAGCGGATCCGCAGAATGATCGCGCGCGGCTGGCATTGGGCCACGCCTACCTTCGCGCCGACCGTGCCGAAGATGCGTTGAACACGTTCACGGCACTGCTCGATGCGGGGCATGACACCGCCACCACCCGGCTCGGCCGTGCCGATGCACTCGTAGCCCGGGGACGAATCGACGCGGCGCTCGAGGAATACGCGGCGGCTGCGCGCCTCGCGCCGCGGGTCGCAAATGTCCATGTGCGCCAAGGCGTCGCCCTCGAGCGTGCAGGACGCGCGGACGATGCCGAGGCAGCGTATCTCGCCGCGCTTGATGTCGATGCGCGCAACCTCCTGGCCCTGAACAACCTTGCCTACCTGTCGGCCGAGCGCAAGACCCGCCTCGACGAGGCCCTCGTCTGGGCCAAGCAGGCTCTCGAGATCGGCGGCGAGCGCGCGGCTCTGCTCGACACGCTGGGCTGGGTGCACGCGGCGCGGGGCGAGATCGACCAGGCACGCGCCGCGCTCGAACGCGCACTGGCGCTGTCGCCCGATCACGGCGCGGCGCGCCGCCATTTGGCGGCCTTGACGAGCCTCGCGGTGGCGGCCGAGGCGCCCAACGCGCAAACGCTCGCGCCGCAACCCATGAGCGAATCCGATCTGGCGCGCGTGGGCGCGGTGCCAGAGACGCCCGAACCGGCGTCAGCGCAAGCCGACGATACAGCAGAGACCGAGACCGAGGCGACGCCCGAAGCCACAGCAACGAAGGCCGCCACCGCGACCGCGGCGACCGGCACCGCCGAGGCGGTTCGAACCGCAGCAACAGCCGTTCCGGACACCGCGGCGTCCGGGACCGCTGCGGCGGAGGCACGGCTGCTCGATGCGCTCGATCGGTGGCGCCAAGCCTGGGAGAGCAAGGACATCGACGCCTATATGGCAATGTATGTGGCCACCGATTCGCCGCGCGCCGGGCAGACGCGCGCCGAGTGGGAAGCCGACCGCCGCATCAAGCTCGACAAGCGCGGCACGATTCGCGTTGCGGTGAGCGCACCTGCGGTGGCGATCGAAGGCGATGTGGCGACAGTGACCTTCGAGCAGCGCTATGAGTCGCGCAACTACCGTGACCGCACACGAAAAACCTTGACCTGGCGCCAGACGGACGGGCAGTGGCGGATTGCCGAGGAGCAGTCCGAGCCGATGTAGCCTCGGCACTGCCAGCGAGGCTGGACAGATGCGGTGCGACCGTAGGGCGTGCGCACCCCGCGACCCGTGCAGTGCAAGGCCACAATTTCGGTAAGAATCGTCATGCGCCACGCTTCGCGCCGCGCTGAGGCTAGAATCCTTTATTTAAGCCACGCGGCGGTAGTAGCTCGATGTCCGGAACCCTGTTTATCGTCGCAGCGCCTTCGGGAGCTGGCAAGACCACCCTCGTCAGGGCGCTGCTCGAACGCGATCCGCACATTCAGCTTTCGGTCTCGTATACGACGCGGCCGCCGCGCGCCGGCGAGCGCGAGGGGCGTGAATATCACTTCGTCGATGTCGACACATTCCGCGCCCTGCGCGATCGCGGCGACTTCGTCGAGTGGGCCGAAGTGCATGGCAACTACTACGCCACCTCGCGTGTCTGGCTCGGAGCGCAGATCGCCGCGGGTCACGACATCCTGCTCGAGATCGACTGGCAGGGTGCGCAGCAGGTGCGCGCCGCCTTTCCCGAGGCGGTAGGCGTTTTCGTATTGCCGCCGTCGATGGATGAGCTCGAACGTCGACTGCGCGGCCGCGGTACCGACAGCGAGGTGGTGATCGCGTGCCGACTGCTCGCGGCGCGCGGCGAGATGCGCCATGTGGCCGAGTTCGACTACGCTATACTCAATGACGTGTTGCCCGATGCGCTCGACGATCTGGTCGCTGTTGTGCGCGCCAGCCGTCTGCGCTACGCCAATCAGCGGGCGCGACATGGCACTTATTTTGATTTTATCGAGAAGGACTGAAGGCTCATGGCCCGCATTACCATTGAAGATTGCCTCAAAAGGATTCCCAACCGCTTTCAGCTCACCCTGGCGGCCACCTATCGCGCGCGGCAATTGACCGCCGGCAGCGAACCACAGATCGAGATCGACAAGGCGGACAAGGACAAGCCGACGGTGATTGCATTGCGTGAAATCGAAGCGGGCAAGGTGGGCCTGGAAGTGCTCAACCGGGGGCAGGCCTGAGCGCGGTATGAGCGCCGCGGTCGGCCCGTAGCTCGGCGCAGCCATGGACGTCGGTCGCCCTGTACCCGCGCCTTATCGACCGCCGGCGTCGAGCGTGTCGATGCTCGATTTCGAGCGTTTGCGCAAGAAAATTTCCGGGTATCTACGTCCAGAAGACGTCGGCCGTGTCGAGGCCGCGTATCACTACTCCGCGGAAGCGCACCGCGGTCAGTACCGCATCAGCGGTGATCCCTATATTACGCATCCGGTCGCGGTCACCGAACTGGTGGCCGACTGGAAGCTCGACGCGCAGGCCCTGATCGCGGCCTTGCTCCATGACGTCATGGAGGACACCTCGGTCACCAAGGACGAGCTGGGCGAGCGATTCGGCAAGGTGACCGCCGAGCTCGTGGACGGCCTGTCGAAACTCGACAAGATGGAGTTCCGCTCGCACGAGGAAGCGCAGGCGGAAAACTTCCGCAAGATGCTGCTGGCGATGGCGACCGACCTGCGGGTGATCCTCATCAAGCTCGCCGACCGCCTGCACAACATGCGCACTCTCGACTGCGTGCGTGCCGCCAAGCGACGCCGCATCGCCAGCGAAACGCTCGAGATCTACGCTCCCATCGCCAATCGGCTGGGCCTCAACAGCCTGTATCGCGAGTTGCAGGAACTGTCGTTCATGCACAAGCACCCGATGCGCTACAAGGTGCTCGCGCGGGCCGTTCAGGCGGCGCGCGGCAACCGGCGCGAGGTGGTCGGCAAGGTGCTTGGCGCACTCGAAGCGCGCCTGCCGCAGTGGGGCATCACGGCTGAAATCCATGGGCGCGAGAAACACCTGTTCGGCATCTATCGCAAGATGCTCGAGAAACACCTGAGCTTTTCGCAGGTACTCGACATTTACGGATTTCGCGTCATCGTGCCCGATGTGCCCTCGTGCTATCTGACCATTGGCTCGCTGCACGCCCTCTACAAACCGGTGCCGGGCAAATTCAAGGACTACATCGCCATCCCCAAGGCGAACGGTTATCAGTCACTGCACACCACGCTGATCGGCCCGTATGGCACGCCGGTCGAGGTGCAGGTGCGCACCGCGCAGATGCACCACGTGGCCGAATCCGGAGTGGCCTCGCACTGGTTGTACAAGGACGACGAAACCAGCCTGTCGGAGCTTCACCAGAAAACGCACTCGTGGCTGCAATCGATTGTCGACCTGCAGTCGGCGTCGGTCGAGGCAGTGGAGTTTCTCGAGCACGTCAAGATCGATCTGTTCCCCGGCGAGGTGTACGTGTTCACGCCGCAAGGGCTCATCCTATCGTTGCCGCGCGGCTCGACGCCGGTCGATTTCGCGTACACCGTGCATACCGATATCGGCAATCGTTGCGTGGCCTGCCGCATCAATGGCGACCTCATGCCATTGCGCACCGAGCTGCGCAATGGCGATCAGGTGGAGATCATCACCGCCGCCCATGCCAGCCCGAACCCGGCCTGGTTGAGCTATGTGCGCACCGGCAAGGCGCGCTCGCAGATCCGGCATTTTCTCAAGAATGCCCAGCAGGACGAGTCGGTGGCGCTCGGCGAGCGGCTGCTTAATCAGGCGCTGCGCCCGCACGGCTTGACGCTTGGGCAGATCAGCACTTTTGCGTGGGACCGCTTTCAGCGCGATGTCGGGGTGCGCACGCGTCGCGCGATCTTCGCCGAACTGGGCCTCGGCAAGCGCTTGCCGGTGATCGTCGCGCGGCGTCTGGCCGAAGCGCAGGATCTGGAATCGGGGCGGCCCGACGTGGTGAAACCGAAGCCGGCAGGCGCGGTGCTCATCCATGGCAGCGAGGGGGCCTCGGTGCAACTGGCGCGCTGCTGCCACCCCATTCCTGGCGACGAAATCATCGCCACCATCCGCAAGGGCCAGGGCCTGGAAGTTCATGTGGATGACTGCGCGGCGGTGGTACGTCATCGCAGCGATCGCGGACGCTCGATCGATGTCGACTGGGAGCCGGGCGACGATCGCCTGTTCGAAGTGGCGATCGGTGTGCTCACCTTCGACAAGCGCGGCGTGCTGGCCAATGTCGCGGCGGCCATTTCGGGGTCCGACGCGAACATCATCAATGTGTCCATCGACACCGAGCTGTCGCCCTACACCACGCTGCAGTTCAACATCGAGGTGGCCGACCGCACACACCTGGCGCGCGTCATCCGCAACATCCGCGTGCAGCCGTCAGTGACGCGCGTATGGCGGCAGAAGAACGAAATCAAACGCACCCCGATCAATTAGCGTCAAGGCGGCAGCCGTCGGCTAACGCGCTGATCTCGAACAGTGGCGCGATGCCGCCGATCTGCCTAGAATTGCACCGATTCCCGTGGAGAAAATCATGGCGTTGTACGAGTCCGACCATACCAAGTTCATGCGCGAGTTTCTTGAGAAGCATCCTGAAGAAATCCAGGAGCAGAAGAAGGGTCGCGCGCTGTGGTGGGACAAGCCGCAGGATCAGACGACGCGCAAGCGCCAGGAAGAACCCAAGGTGCCGGTCAAGCCGTATTACTACGGCTGATGCCGAAGCCATCACCGCGGCCGTTGCGAATCCGCGCCAGCGTTTGAGGTGAGTCTCCCCGACCGCCTCGCCATCGTCGATCTCGAAACCACGGGCGCGCATCCGGTGCGCGATCGCATCACCGAGATCGCCATCGTGCGCATCGAGGGCGGCCGCGAGGTGGAACGCTGGTCCTCGCTGGTCGATCCGGGTGTGCCGATCCCGCCCACCATCCAGACGCTGATCGGCATCACCGACGCGATGGTGGCCTCTGCGCCGGCTTTTGAGGCGCTCGCCGATACCGTACTCGCGCTGCTCGACGATACCGTGTTCGTTGCCCACAACGCGCGTTTCGACTACGGCTTCCTGAAAAGCGCGTTTTCCCGCATGGCGCGCCCCTTCGACCTGCCGGTGCTATGCACGGTCAAATTGTCGCGCGCGCTCTATCCGGAATATCACCGCCACGGCCTGGACGCGCTGATCGCACGTCACGGGCTGCAATGCAGCGCGCGCCATCGCGCGATGGGCGACGCCGAGGTGCTGTGGCAGTTTCTCGTCCAGGCGCAAGCCGCGCTTCCGGCCGAAGCGGTGACGCAGGGCGTCGCCCGCGCGATGAAACGCCCGGCGCGGCCGCCCGGTCTGGCCGAGGGCGTCATCGACAGCGTGCCCGACAGTCCCGGGGTGTATTTCTTCTTTGGTGGCAACGACCTGCCGCTCTACATCGGCAAGAGCAAGCGCATGCGCGGGCGGGTGATGGCGCATTTCGCGGCCGATCGCCGCAACGGCAAGGAAGCCGAGCTTGCGCGCCAGGTGCGGCGGCTGGAGTGGGAACAGACCGCCGGGGAACTCGGCGCGCTGCTGCTCGAAGCCTGCCTGGTCAAACACCACCGCCCGCTGTACAACCGCCGCTTGCGGCGCAACGACGCTGTCTTCGGTCTACGCTTGCTGCCCAGCAACAAACGCAAGGCCACGGTGCTCGAAAGGGTGCCGCTTGCGGAAAGCGATCCGCGCGACTGGCAGAATGTGCACGGCGCCTTTCGTTCGCGCAAGGAGGCCAACGGCATGTTGCGCGAACTGGCCTCGGTGTACCGATTGTGTCCTCGGCGGCTGGGCATCGAGCCGGGCCGCAGCGGGGCATGCCTGGCGCATCAGTTGGGCCACTGCGCCGGTGTGTGCGCCGCTCAGGAGACGCCAGAGACGCATGACGCGCGCCTCGCCCTGGCGCTCTCAGGCAAGGGCATCAAGCCGTGGCCGTGGAGCGGGCCGGTGTGCGTGCCCGAGCATGACATCGAGTCGGGGCGAAGCGATTTCCATGTGATCGATGCCTGGTGCTATCTGGCCACCGTGCCGGCCGCGGTCGATGTCGAAGGCGCGCTCGACGGCGCGGCCTATCACTTCGATATCGACATCTATCGCCTGCTTGTGCGCTGGTTCGACACGCCCGCGCATCGCGCGGCGGTACATCCCTGCCAAGGTTGAGGCGCGCGAGCATTGACCGGTATCAAAGTCTGTCGCGCCGCATCGGGTGTTCAATAGAAACCTTACCCGTTCCAGGGATAATTTTCGCTCATGGACGCAGCCCGCCGCGGATTCCTCCGCGGCCGATTTCGCCAGTTCGCCAATGTGCCCCGCCCGCCCTGGGCAGTGGCCGGTGCGGAATTTCAAACCCGCTGCACGCGCTGCAACGACTGCATTGGCGCATGTCCGACCGCCATCCTGCGCGTCGGTGATGGCGGCTACCCGACGGTCGATTTTTCCCATGGCGAGTGCACCTTCTGCGGCGAGTGCGCGCTCGCCTGCGCGCCACGCGCCATCGATCGCGCTGCCGGCGCGCAACCCTGGCAGTTGAAGGCACGCATCGGGCCGGCGTGTATTGCCGCCAAAGGCGTGGAATGCCGAATTTGCGGCGAAGTCTGCGAGGCGCGCGCGATCCGTTTTCGTCCGGCGCTCGGCGGGATTTCGGCACCGAACCTCGACGAAGCCGCTTGCACTGGATGCGGCGCCTGTGTGGCGCCCTGTCCGGTCGACGCAATCGTCGTCAGCCACCCCGGCGCAATGGAGATTACAGCATGAAGATTGCAAGCCTTGTCGTTCGGGTCGCCCCCGAACACAGTCAGGCGCTCAGCGCGGCGCTGCCGGAGATTCCCGGCGTCGAGGTGCATGGCGCGGCGCCCGACAATGGCCGCCTGATCGTCACGGTCGAGGACGTCGAAGGCCATTCGCACATGGATTCCATCCTCGCGGTCAACATGCACAAACATGTGCTGGGCGTGACGCTGGCATACGAATACACCGAACAGGCGCAACAGATGCAGCAACAGGAGGCGTGACATGACTATGGATCGACGTGAGTTCATCAAGGCCAATGCCATTTCAGCGGCCGCGGCGACGGCAGGCATCAGCCTGCCCGTGACGGCGCAAACCGCCGATGCGACAGGCACCGACGTGCGCTGGGACAAGGCGCCATGCCGCTTCTGCGGCACGGGCTGTTCGGTGCTGGTGGGCGTGCAGAATGGCCGCGTGGTGGCCACCCAGGGCGACCCGGATGCGCCGGTCAATCGCGGACTGAACTGCATCAAGGGCTACTTCCTGTCGAAGATCATGTACGGCAACGACCGTCTGACGCAGCCCTTGCTGCGCATGAGCGACGGCAAGTACGACAAGAACGGCGAGTTCACTCCGATCTCGTGGGATCAGGCCTTCGACATCATGGCCGAGAAGTGGAAGGTGGCACTGGCTAACGATCTGAAGGCCAACGAGGGCAAGGCGGCCGACGAACTGACTTCCAGCGTCGGGATGTTCGGCTCCGGTCAATGGACAGTGTGGGAAGGCTATGCCGCATTGAAGCTGTGGAAGGCGGGTTTCCGCTCCAACCACATCGACCCGAACGCGCGCCACTGCATGGCCTCGGCGGTCGCCGGCTTCATCCGCACCTTCGGCATCGACGAGCCGATGGGCTGTTACGACGACCTCGAAAACGCCGACGCCTTCGTGCTGTGGGGCTCGAACATGGCCGAGATGCACCCCATTTTGTGGTCGCGCCTCACCGACCGGCGCCTTACCCACAAGGGCTGCGAAGTGCATGTGCTGTCCACCTTTGAGCACCGCTCGTTCGAGCTCGCCGACAACGGCATGATCTTCACGCCGCAGACCGACCTGGCGATCATGAACTACATCGCCAACTACATCATCCAGAACAAGGCGGTGAATCTGGAGTTCGTGAACAAGCACACCAATTTCCGCCGTGGCAACACCGACATCGGCTACGGCCTGCGTCCCGACGATCCGCGCGAAAAGGCCGCGGCAAACGCCGACAAGGCGGGTGGTTCGACGGAAATGACATTCGACGAGTTTGCCGAATTCGTGTCCGAGTACACCGCCGAAAAGGTCTCCGAAATGTCCGGTGTTCCGGTCGAGCGTCTGGAGCGTCTCGCGCAGGTGTACGCCGATCCGAACATGAAGGTCGTCTCCTTCTGGACGATGGGCTTCAATCAGCACACGCGCGGTAGCTGGGCCAACAACCTGTGCTACAACATTCACCTGCTCACCGGCAAGATTTCCACGCCGGGATCCGGCCCGTTCTCGCTCACCGGCCAGCCTTCGGCCTGTGGCACGGCGCGCGAGGTGGGCACGTTTGCCCATCGTCTGCCGGCCGATCTGGTGGTGGCGAATCCCGAACACCGCGCCACCGCGGAGAAGATCTGGAAGCTGCCCGAAGGCTTCATCAACGGCAAGGTGGGTTACCACGCGGTGCTGCAAAGCCGCATGCTCAAGGACGGCAAGCTCAAGTGCTACTGGGTGACCTGCAACAACAACATGCAGGCCGGTCCAAACACCAACGATGAAACCTACCCCGGCTGGCGCAATCCCGAAACCTTCGTGGTGGTCTCCGATCCGTATCCCACGGTGTCGGCGCTGTCCGCCGATCTGATTCTGCCCACCGCGATGTGGACCGAGAAGGAAGGCGCCTATGGCAACGCCGAGCGCCGAACCCAGTTCTGGCGCCAGCAGGTGTCGCCGCCGGGCGAGGCCAAGTCGGATCTTTGGCAGTTCATCCAGTTCGCCAAGCGCTTCACGGTCGAAGAGGCGTGGCCGGCGGAGATGATCGAGAAGATGCCGGAGTACAAGGGTAAGACGCTCTACGACGTGCTGTTCGCCAATGGACAGGTCAACAAGTTCCCGCTGTCGGACATCGCCAAGGCGAGCCTCCGAACGCACCAGGGCTCTGACTCG
>CBDULG010000062.1:0-12927 GCA_965367985.1 uncultured Rhodocyclaceae bacterium | reverse complement strand
TTGAAGTGATGTCCACCAATGGTGACGCGTCGCTCGGCGGCGACGACTTCGATCACCGTGTGTTCTGCTGGATGCTCGATGAATCGCATCTGGCGCCACTCTCCGATTCCGATGCGCGCCGCCTGCTGACGATGGCGCGCACCGCCAAGGAACGCCTTACCACCGAAGAAGAAACCCGAATCCGCGCCACCTTGAGCACGGGGGACGAACTCGATCTCATCCTGAGCCGTGAAACCTTCGTCGAAATCACGCAGACGCTGGTGGGCAAGACGCTGGCACCCATGCGCAAGTCGCTGCGTGACGCGGATTTGACGGTCGACGACATCAAGGGCGTAGTGATGGTGGGCGGTGCCACCCGCATGCCGCATGTGCAGCGCACGGTGGGTGATTTCTTCAAGTGCGAGCCGCTCAACAATCTCGATCCGGATAAGGTGGTCGCGCTGGGCGCGGCGATGCAGGCCAACATCCTTGCCGGCAACCGCACCGCCGAGGACGACTGGCTGCTGCTCGATGTGATTCCGCTCTCGCTCGGCCTGGAAACCATGGGCGGACTGGTGGAGAAGGTCATCCCGCGCAACTCCACCATTCCCATTGCCAAGGCACAGGAATTCACCACCTACAAGGACGGCCAGACTGCAATGGCGATTCATGTGGTGCAGGGCGAGCGCGAACTGGTCTCCGACTGCCGTTCGCTGGCGCGCTTCGAGTTGCGCGGCATCCCGCCGATGACTGCGGGCGCGGCACGCGTGCGCGTCACCTTTCAGGTCGATGCCGACGGCTTGCTCTCGGTCGGTGCGCGAGAGATTTCATCGGGCGTCGAGGCGAACGTAACGGTCAAGCCATCCTACGGACTCACCGACGACGAAATTTCGACCATGCTGCAGGCCGGCTACGAGCACGCCGGCGAAGACGCGCAAGCGCGCGTACTGCGCGAGCTTCAGGTCGAAGGCCGCCGTATGATCGAGGCCGTCGAGCAGGCGTTGCTGGCCGACCCCGAATTGCTCGACGATGACGAGCGCGTGGAGATCGATGCGGCACTCGACACCCTGCGGGCGGCGGTCGATGGTGACGACGCAAAATCCGTGCGCGAAGGTCTCGACGCGCTCACCCGCGCGACGGACGAATTCGCCGCGCGGCGCATGAACAAAAGCATCCGGTCGGCACTGACCGGGCACAACGTAGACGAATTGAAGGTTTGAGATGACGCAGATCGTGGTGTTGCCGCATGTGGAGTTGTGTCCTGACGGCGCAGTGATCGAAGCGCCCCCGGGGCAGTCGATCTGCGACGCATTGCTGGCCAACGATATCGAAATCGAACACGCCTGCGAGAAGAGTTGCGCCTGTACCACCTGTCACGTGATCGTTCGCGAGGGTTTCGCGTCACTCGAGGACGCAGAGGACGAGGAAGAGGATTTGCTCGACAAGGCGTGGGGGCTGGAGCCCAATTCGCGATTGTCCTGTCAGGCGCTGGTTCAGGAGGAACCTTTGGTGATCGAGATACCGAAATACACCATCAACATGGTGAGCGAGGGGAAGCACTGATGAAATGGACCGAAGTCGATGAGATTGCGATCAGCCTGTCCGACGCGCATCCGGATGTCGATCCGACCAAGGTGAATTTCGTCGACTTGATGAACTGGGTGGTTGCCTTGCCGGATTTCGACGACGACCCCAAACACTGTGGCGAGCGCATTCTTGAAGCAATCCAGCAGGCGTGGATCGACGAAGCCGATTAGGCCGGCGATGGCACCCAAAAAACGCGCCTTGCATCAGGCGCTTTTTTTTTTGACGGTGTTGGACGTCAGCGATCGTCCAGGCCGGGAGGCGCTTCGGACGGTTCGTTGAGCGACAGCCAATAGACGCCGAGCAGGCCCACCGCCTGGATGAAACGCTCAAAATCCACGGGTTTGCGGATGTAACTGTTGGCGCCCAGCCGATAGGCCTCGAGGATGTCCTGCTGTTCCTTCGAGGTGGTGAGCACGACGACCGGCAAGAGCGCGGTTCGCTCGTGCGCGCGAATACGCCGCAGCACTTCAAGCCCGTCGATGCGCGGTAGCTTGAGATCGAGCAGCACCACCGCAGGCATGACCGTTGTGTCCCGCCCAGCGTAATTGCCGGTGCCGAAAAGATAGTCGAGCGCTTCAACGCCGTCGCGCGCGACCACCACCGGATTGGAGATCTTGTTCTTGTTGAACGCGCGCAGAGTCAGCGCTTCGTCGTCGGGGTTGTCTTCGACAAGGAGAATGGGGCGCTCAGTTGTCATGGTTGGGATGGGGCTCTGTGCGAGCGCGCGACGCGAGGCACGCCCGGATACTGGAATTGTCAGGCAAGAGGATACACCGGCTGTGCAAGGTGAACACAGCCTTTAATGCAATGTGAGCCTGGAACGCTTTCCAGTCAAGCCTTCCGGGAGATGTCGTTCGCATGGAGGAGGAAAATCTTGTCTTCCGCGTGATCATCGGTAAGCCAGACCAGCGGCAGATCCGGAAACGCGTCATCGACCAGCGAGCGGTTGTGACCGACTTCCACCATCAAGATACCGCCCGGTTTCAGATGTGAGGATGCCTCCGCGATGAGCGTTCTCACCACGTCGAGCCCGTCGTCGCCGGCGGCGAGCGCCATCCGCGGTTCGTGACGGTATTCCTCGGGTAATGACTCCATGTCGCTTGCGGTGACGTAGGGCGGATTGCTGATGATCAGGTCGTAGCGCCGCTTCCCGAGCGGCGCATAGGCATCGCCATGGTGCAATGCGATACGCGACTGAAGTTGATAGTCGGCGACGTTCTGCCGTGCCACCTCGATCGCATCCGCCGACAGATCGACTGCGTCGATGTGTGCGTCTGGAAAGGCCATCGCCATGAGGATGGCCAGACATCCCGAACCCGTGCAGATGTCGGCCGCCTCAGTGATGGCGTTTGGGTCGCTCACCCACGGGGCAAGCGCGTCTTCGAGCAGCGCAGCAAAGTACGAACGCGGCACGATGACGCGTTGATCGACCTTGAATGACATGCCACGCAACCACGCCTCGCCGGTCAGGTAAGGCGCCGGCAGGCGGCTATCCACACGTTTGTCGATCACTTCGAGCAGTTCGATGCGCTCTTCGATCGGGATGCAGGCATCGAGGAAGGGCTCGAGCGTATCGAGTGGCAGGGCCAGCGTATGGAGCAGCAGATAAACCGCCTCGTCCCAGGCATTGTCGGTACCGTGCCCGAAGCACAACCCGGCGCGATTGAAGCGCGTGATCGCGTAGCGCAGCCAGTCACGCAGCGTCACCAGTTCGACCAGTGGTCCGCTGTGGTCGTGATCGTGCCCGTCGCCGTGTTCCGCGTCGGCGCTGTCATCGTCGCGGCTCATGGCTGACGCGGTTCCAGCAGCAGGTGTTCGAGAGCGCGCCGATACACGGCGCTGAGCGGATCGATGGCGTCGAGCACAATGCATTCGTCGATCTTGTGGATGCTCGCGTTGACCGGGCCGAATTCGACCACCTGATCGGACACCGCAGCAATGAAGCGCCCGTCGGACGTGCCGCCGGTGGTCGATATCTCGGGCGTGATGCCGCATGTCGTGTGGATGGCAGCGCTGAGCGCGTCGACCAGGGTGCCGCGCGGCGTCAGATACGGCTGACCGGAGAGATGCCAGTCGATGCTGTAGTCGAGCGCATGGCGATCGAGGATGTCATGGACGCGCGCCTTGAGGCCATCCGCCGTGGATGCCGACGAGAAGCGGAAATTGAACTTCACGGTCATGTCACCGGGAATGACGTTGTTGGCGCCCGTGCCCGCCGCGATGTTTGACATCTGCCAACTCGTCGGCGGGAAGTATTCGTTGCCTTCATCCCAGGAAGTAGCGGCCAGTTCGGCTAGCGCCGGCGCGGCCAGATGGATCGGGTTGCGTGCCAGATGCGGATAGGCAATGTGGCCCTGCAGCCCGTGGACGGTGAGCGTGCCGGACAGGCTTCCGCGCCGCCCGTTCTTGATCATGTCGCCCAGGCGGTCGACCGAGGTCGGCTCGCCGACGATACAGAAATCGAGCCGTTCGCCGCGCTCGCGCAGCGCCTCGACGACAACGATCGTGCCGTCGGCCGCGTCGCCTTCCTCGTCCGAGGTGAGCAGCAGGGCGATTCGCCCGGGGTGGTCGGGATGCTCGCCGACGAAATCCTCGATCGCGGTGACGAAGGCGGCGAGCGAGGTTTTCATGTCGGCGGCGCCGCGGCCGAACAGGGCGCCGTCGCGCACCGTGGGCGTGAACGGGTCGGACTGCCAGCGCTCGGCGGGGCCGGTCGGCACGACATCGGTATGGCCCGCGAAACACAACCGCGGACCGCTTTCGCCGCGCTGCGCCCACAGGTTGCAGGTGCTGTTTCGATCGAGCCGTTCGATTGTGAAACCCAGCGCCGCCAGGCGCGCGCCGATGAGGTCGAGACATCCTGCGTCGTCCGGCGTCACCGAGCGGCGTTTGATCAGTTCGCGGGTGAGCGCGAGAGTGGGCGATTCAGTGCGGGTCATGGATCCTGTTGGGTGCTGAGCGTTCAGTTTTCCCCGAGATGCAGGGTGAACTCGCTGAACGAGGAGCCGTCCGGCTGGGTGGCTTCAAAGTCGATGATGTTCGGGCGCTGCCTCTTCTCAGGCTCTGCGGGCGATTTTTGAAGCTCGGAGTTGTTGATCAGCCAGGACAGGTTGGTCGGCGAGTCGGCATGGGCCAATGCCTCTTCGAGCGAAATGACGGATTCGCGATAGAGTCGGAACAAGTCCTGTTCGAAGGTTTGCGAACCGGGCGCGAGACTCTGCTCCATGGCCTCCTTGACGGCGCGGATCTCGCCGCGTTCAACCAGCTCGGCGACATGGCGCGTGTTCATCAACAGCTCGATCGCCGGCACGCGGCCCGCGTCCGCCGGACGGCGCACCAGGCGCTGCGAGATGATGCACTTGAGGGCGACCGCCAGATCGAGATAGAGCAGCGGACGATTTTCCAGCGGGAAGAAATTGACGATGCGATTGAGCGCGTGGTGCGCGTTGTTGGCGTGCAGCGTCGCCAGGCAAAGATGGCCGGTCTGCGCGTAGGCGAGCGCGGCCTGCATGGTTTCCTGGTCGCGGATTTCGCCGATCAGAATGCAATCCGGGGCTTGGCGCATGGCGTTGCGTAGCGCGTCATGCCAACTACGCGTGTCGATGCCGATTTCACGCTGGTTGATGATCGAGCGCTCATGTTTGAACAGGTATTCGATCGGATCTTCAATGGTCAGGATGTGACCCGAGCGGTTGCGGTTGCGGTGGTCGATCATCGAGGCCATGGTGGTCGACTTACCCGAGCCGGTGGCGCCGACCACCAGCACGAGGCCGCGTTTTTCCATGATCACGTCGGCGAGGTTTCGCGGCAGCTTGAGCGTTTCGAGCGTCGGAATATCGCCGCGAATGAAACGCACCACGATGGCGACGCTGTTGCGTTGCCAAAACAGGTTGACACGGAAATTGCCCAGATCGCGCCGTCCGAAGGAGAGGTTCATCTCCTTGTCTTTCTCGAAGCGTTCGGACTGCTCGGGCGCCATGATCTCGTAGGCCATGCGCTGGATCATTTCCGGTTCCATCTTCTGCTGATTGATCGGCATGGCTTCGCCTTCAATCTTGATATGGATGGGAACGCCGGCAGTAATGAAGATATCCGATGCGCCTTTTTCGGCCATCAGGTTGAACAACTTGTCGAGAATCATCGGCAACGCTTCCGCTCTGAGTTGGCGGGGCGGATCACACGGCAACATGTGTGATCCGCTTCCGCGTGTTCGTCAAGCGCCGCGCAACAATTCGTTGATACCGGTCTTGGCGCGCGTTTGCGCGTCGACACGTTTGACTACCACGGCGCAGTACAGGCTGTACTTCCCGTCGGCGGAGGGTAGGCTGCCAGGCACCACCACCGCGCCGGACGGCACGCGACCATAGCTGAACTGACCGCTTTCGCGATCGTAGATCTTGGTGCTCATGCCGATGTAGACGCCCATCGAGATAACAGCATTTTCCTCAACTACGACACCCTCGACGATTTCTGAACGGGCGCCGACGAAGACGTTGTCCTCGATGATCACCGGGCCGGCCTGCACCGGTTCGAGCACGCCGCCGATACCCACGCCCCCCGAAAGATGGACGTTCTTGCCGATCTGCGCGCACGAGCCCACGGTCGCCCAGGTGTCGACCATCGTTCCTTCGTCCACATAGGCGCCGATATTCACGTAAGAGGGCATCAACACCACGTTCTTGCCAATGAAACTGCCTTTGCGCGCAGTCGCCGGCGGCACGACGCGGAAGCCGCCTTGTTCGAACTGCTCGGTCGTGTAGTCACCGAACTTGGTCGCCACCTTGTCGAAATAAGCGGTCGAGCCGCCCGGCATCAGCGTGTTGTCGCGCAGGCGAAAGGAGATCAGCACGGCCTTCTTGATCCACTGATTGACCACCCATTCGCCGCCCTCCTTTTGTGCAACACGCAGGCTACCGTCGTCCAGTCCGGCAATCACCTCTTCGACGGCGTCACGGACGTTCTGCGGGGCATCGGCGGGGGAGAGCGATGCGCGCTTTTCAAACGCGTCATCGATGATCTGCTGAAGTTTCTGCATGGGATTTCTCGCTTTGGAAAGGATGGAAAGTCAGGCACGGGCGCGGCAGAACGCGACGATGCGCTCGGCCGCCTCGATGCACTCTTGCGGTTCGGCGACGAGTGCGATGCGCACATGTCCGGCGCCCGGGTTGACGCCGTCGGCGTCGCGTGCCAGATAACTGCCCGGCAAGACAGTCACGTTGGTTTCGGCGTGCAGGGCACGGGCGAATTCGGTATCGCTGCCCGGCGTGCGCGCCCACAGGTAGAAGCCGGCATCGGGCCGGCGGACGCCCAGCCACGGTGACAACATGGGGATGAGTCGATCGAATTTTTCGCGGTACAGGCGGCGGTTTTCGCGAACATGGGTTTCGTCGTCCCAGGCAACGATCGAGGCGGCCTGCACTGTCGGCCCCATCGCGCAACCGTGATAGGTCCGATAACGCAGAAATTGCGTCAGCAATGCGGCGTCACCGGCGACGAAACCGGAGCGCAGACCCGGTACGTTGGAGCGTTTCGACAGGCTGGAAAAACTCACCAGATTGCGAAAATCCCGCCGACTTAACTGCCACGCCGCCTGAAGCGCGCCGAGCGGCGGCGCGTTCTCGTCGAAATAGATCTCCGAGTAGCACTCGTCGGCCGCGATGACGAAACCGTATTCGTCGGACAAGGCAAACAGATCGCGCCATTCGTCAAGAGACAACACATGCCCGGTGGGATTGCCGGGGCTGCACACATACACCAGTTGGACCGCGCGCCAGGTGTCCGCGCCAATTGCCGCGAGATCATAGGCAAATCCGTTCGCCTCCACCGTCGCCACGAACACCGGGCGTGCACCGGCGAGCAGCGCGGCGCCTTCATAGATCTGATAAAAAGGATTGGGGCACAGCACTGCCGCGTCTGGCGCGCTGCGATCGACCACGCATTGAGCAATCGCAAACAGCGCCTCGCGGGTACCGTTGACCGGCAGGACCTGTGTCGACGCGTCGACCGCGTCGAGCTGGAAACGGCGCATCAACCAGTTGGCGATGCTCTGGCGCAGCGCCTCAGAGCCGGTTGTCTGCGGATAGGTTGCGAGGCCGTCGAGATTCGCCACCATCGCCTCGCGAACGATCGCAGGCGTGGCATGGCGCGGCTCGCCGATCGACAGCCGGATCGGCGGCAGGTCGACGGGCGGTGTCACGCCAGTGAATAGCGCGCGGAGCTTCTCGAACGGGTAGGGCTGGAGACGGTCGAGGTCGGGGTTCACGTAAACAGTCGTGTTCTTTTTGCCGCGCGAGAAATTGCATCAAGTTGCAAGTGCGCGGGGCGGTTGGGGTCGGCGGGAATGCTATCATAGCGCGCCTTTCCGCCGGGCCCGGGATTCGTCTGCCTTCCCGGCGCGTTTTCAGCGTTTTGCCAGCAACTGCACCGAATCCCCGTGAGACTGTCCCGCCTCAAACTTGCCGGTTTCAAGACCTTCGTCGATGCGACGACGGTGCTCGCGCCCGGGCAGTTGGTCGGCGTCGTCGGCCCCAATGGTTGCGGCAAGTCCAACATCATCGACGCGGTGCGCTGGGTGCTCGGCGAGATGCGCGCCTCGGCGCTGCGCGGCGCCTCGATGCAAGACGTGATCTTCAACGGCTCGACGACGCGCAAGCCGGTTTCGCGCGCCAGCGTCGAATTGGTCTTTGACAACGCCGATGGCAAGGCGGCTGGCCAGTGGTCGCAATACGGCGAGATTTCGGTCAAGCGCGTGCTCGATCGCAGCGGCGATTCGTCCTATTACATCAACAACGTGCTGGTTCGCCGCAAGGACGTGGTCGACCTCTTCCTCGGCACCGGCCTGGGGCCACGCGCCTACGCGATCATCGAACAGGGCATGATCTCGCGCATCATCGAAGCGCGGCCCGAAGAGATCCGCGGCTTTCTGGAAGAAGCGGCGGGCGTCACCAAGTATCGTGAGCGACGGCGCGAGACGGAAGGGCGACTGTCCGACGCGCGCGAGAACCTGCTGCGCCTCGACGACATCACGCTCGAGCTGGGCGATCGTATCGAACGCCTCGCGGCACAGGCCGAGGTCGCGGAAAAATATCGCGCCTTGAATGCCGCCCATATTGAAAAGCAGCAACTCCTTTGGCTGCTCAAACGCAACGCGGCGCGCGCCGAGCGCGAACGCGCAAGCACGGCGCTCAACCAGGCGACGGCGCAAATGGAAGCCGACAGCGCCCGACTGGCGACCCTGGCGGGCAGCATCGAGGCTGCGCGCGAGACGCATCGCGTGGCGTCCGATGCCGTCCAGGCTGGGCAGAACGATCTGTACGCCGCATCGGCCGAGGTCAGTCGTCTCGAGGCCGAAGTACGCCATGTCAGCGAAAACCGCCAGCGTCTGGCCGCGCGCATCGAGCAACTGGCGGAAGAATTGGCGCACTGGAGCGCGCGAAACGTCGCATTGCGCGCCGAGCAGGCGCGCTGGGAGGCGTTGCGCGAGGCGGCTGAACAGCGTCATGCGCAGGCCGAGGCGCGGCGCGAAGCGGCGGCAGAGAAGACGCCCGAGGCCGAGCAGCAGTTTCGCGCAGCCGATGCCACCGCCGCCGCCGCACGGCGCGAATTGGCGCAAACGGAGCAGCAGGTGCGTGTCGAAGAAGCACGTTGCGCCAGTGCGCGGCGCGCGCTCGATGCTTTCGTTCAGCGCCGCGAGCGCCTCTCGGCGGAGAGCGAAAGCATTGAGACACCGGCAATTGCTGCAATCAGCGAGCATGAAATGCAACTCGCTGCGAGCGAGCAGGCGATGGCCTTGATCGAAGACGAGAGCGCGACGCTGCACGATCGATTGCCCGCCGCTCAGGCCGATCTAAAGGCGGCGATTGCCGATGAACGCGATCAACAGCGCCAGCTCACCGAGGCACGGGCGCGCCACGCCGCGCTCGTTCAGTTGCAGCGCAAGGTTCAGCAACAGGGCGAACTGGGCCCATGGTTACAGCAACGCGGGCTCGATACGGTTGCACCGCTGTGGCGATCGCTCCGTGTCGATGCGGGTTGGGAAGCGGCAGTCGAGGCGGTATTGCGCGAGCGCCTTGCTGCCTTGCCCGAAAGCGAGACGGCCGATGCCGGCGACTGGCTTGACGCGCCGCCGCCGGCAACGCTGGCACTCGTCCGGCCGGTGGACGGTGCGCTGTCCGCCGGCGTGCCACCCGCTGGGTGTGTGCCGCTCAGCGCACACGTGCAATGTGAGGCGCCTTACGCCGATACCGTGGCGCGCTGGCTGGCCGGGGTTTATTCGGCGGGCGATCTGCAGCCCTGGATGGCGCAGCGCGATTCGCTGCCCGCGCAAGTACGCTTGGTCAACATGGCAGGTCAATGCCTGTCGCGTGACGGGTTTGTTCATTACGCGGGAGATTCGCGCACCCACGGTGTGATCGAGCGCGAGCGTGAAATTGCCGCGCTCGATGGCACGCTGGAGACGCTTGCGCAGGCGCAGCAGCGCGCCCATGACCGTGCTGCGGCGCGCGAGTCGGCGGTGGCACGGTGCCAGACGCGACTCAGCGAGTTGCGCAGTGAGCAGCAGGCGCGCCAGAGCGCGCTGCACGGCGCGCAGGTGGCGCTGCTCAAACTGACCCAGGCGCGCGACCGCGCGTTCGAGCAGCAGGCGCGGGTCGCCGGTGATCTGCAGGAGGTGGCGCGCGGCGAGGCGCTCGAGCGTGAGCACCTCGAAGCCGCCACTGCCGAGCTCGAACGGTGTGAAACCTTGCTCGCAGCCCTGCGCACGCGCGCCGACCACGCCAGCGAAGTGCGCGGCGAGCGGGAAGCTGCGTGGCGCGAGGCGCAAGAGCAGTTGCAGGCGCTGTCACGTGAGGTGCAGGAAGCTGATTTCTCGCGCCGCGAATGCGCTGGCAAGCTCGACGATATCGATCGCAACATGAAGCTGGCCGAGGAACAGCGCGCCCGCCTGCAAAGCGAGCACGACGGCCGTACGGCAGAGCATTCCGCGGTCGATCCTGCCGCCGGCCAAAGCGCGCTGCAAGCCGCGCTGGATCAGCGGGCATCGCGCGAGACGGCCTTGGGCGCACGCCGCGACACGCTTGCGTCGGCGGTGCAGGCGCTCAAGGACGTCGAGGAGCAGCGCTTGCGTGTCGAGCAGTCGGCCTCGCCGTTGCGCGAGCAGGTTGCCGAATTGCGTCTGGCGCGCCAGGCCGCCGAGTTGGCGGAAGCGCAACATCAGGAGCGCATGGATGAAGTCGAGGCCGATGAGGCGCTGCTTGCCCCAAAACTCGACGGTGTCAGCGAGACGGTGTTGCAGCGTGAAGTGGCGATGCTGGCGCGCCAGATTGCGGCGCTTGGTGCGGTGAATCTGGCGGCGCTCGACGAACTGGCCTCGGCGCAGGCGCGCAAGGGCTACCTCGATGAGCAGCACGCCGATCTGACGCAGGCGATCGAAACGCTCGAAGACGCCATTCGACGCATCGACCGGGAGACGCGCGAACAGTTGCAGGCGACCTACGACACCGTCAACGCGCAGTTCTCGACGCTCTTCCCGCAGCTCTTCGGCGGCGGTCAGGCCAGTCTCGTGCTGACCGGCGACGAAATACTGGACGCCGGCATTCAGATCGTCGCCCAGCCGCCGGGTAAGAAGAACGCTTCGATCCACCTTCTGTCGGGCGGCGAGAAGGCAATGACCGCGATCGCGCTGGTGTTTGCGCTGTTTTCGCTCAATCCAGCGCCGTTCTGTATGCTTGACGAGGTCGATGCCCCGTTGGACGATACCAACACCGGGCGCTTCTGCGAGATGGTCAAGCGAATGGCCATGCAGACCCAGTTCCTGTTCATAAGTCACAACAAGATCACGATGGAGATTGCCCATCAGCTGGTTGGTGTGACGATGCAGGAACAGGGCGTGTCGCGCGTGGTCGAGGTGGACATTGAAGAAGCGCTGCGCATGGCCGACGCTGCGACCGCATGAGACGGTCTCGCGAAGGGCGCGCAGCCGGTCTGAATAGCGGCGCGAGCGCACACGGTACAATTTGGTACGGCACGGCCGCGCGACATGGTCGCAACGGTATCGTCGGGCGTGCCACGTAAAGAACAAGGACAACATGGCAATCAGCGAACTACAAATGGGCTTGATCGGCGCCGGGATTGCCGCGGTGCTGGGTGTGCTTGCCTACAACAAGTGGCAGGAGCGCAAGGCGCAGAAGCATGCCGAGCAAGCCTTCCGCTCGGATCACCGCGACGTGCTGCTCGAGCCGGGCATGGGCGCGGGCACCGTGGATGCGCCGGACGACGACCCTGCCGAGCCCGTCGAGACTCAGGATGTGCGCGCCGAAGCCGCGCCTGCCGGATTCGTCGAGGAGGCCGGTCGCAAGGCGCCGCCGCTGCCCGAAGGCATCGATGAGCGGGTCGACTGCGTATTGCGCTTCGAGTCGATCGAACCGCTCATGGCCGCGCATGTGTGGGCGGCCCAGGGCGATCCGCTGCGCGGTTTGTCCAAGCCGGTGAATTGGTATGCCTTCGACGATGGCACGAACGCGTGGGTGGCCATCGGGCAACACAGTGGTGGGCGACATCACTGGTTCTGCGCGGCAGTGCAACTGGTCGATCGGCGCGGCCCGATCAACGACGGCGATTTTGCACGCTTTACTGAAGGCGTCCAGCACGTGGCGGATCAGTTCATGGCCATTCCGTCGTCGCTGCCGGCGCGCGCCGAGGTACTGCAGCAGGCGGCCGACCTCGACCAGTTCTGCGCCGGGGTGGACGTGCAGATCGGCGTGAATCTGGTGAGCCGTTCCGCGCCGTTCGTCGGCACGAAATTGCGCGGTATGGTGGAAGCGCAAGGCATGCGTTTGCGTGCCGATGGCATGTTCCACGCGGAGGACGATGACGGGAACAGCCTGTTCGTGCTGGGTAATCTGGAGCCGACCTTCTTTACCGAAGACACCATGCGCGAGCTGCAAACCCAGGGGCTGACCTTGATCGTTGACGTGCCGCGTGTCGAGAACGGCGGCCCCGTGTTCGACCGCATGATGCAGGTCGCCCGTTTTCTCGCCGATGCGCTCGATGCCGAACTGGTCGACGACAACCGCAATCCGCTGGGCAAGGATGCAGCACAACTCATCCGCCAGCAGATCGAACAGTTCCAGGGGCGCATGGGCGAACATGGCGTGCCCGCGGGCAGTCCGCTGGCACTGCGCCTGTTCGCGGCCTGAACCGTGGTTGCGCCGGCCGACAAGGCGCGACGTGCCGCTGCGCTGCGCGAACAGCTCGATCGATATGACCATGCTTACTATGTGCTCGACGCGCCGACGGTGCCCGATGCCGAGTACGATCGTCTGTTCGACGCCTTGCAGGCGCTGGAGCAAGAATTTCCCGAAC
>CBDULG010000061.1:0-12955 GCA_965367985.1 uncultured Rhodocyclaceae bacterium | reverse complement strand
CCACCGTAGGTTGGGCAGAGCGCAGCGAAGCCCAACGTCTTGCGAACACGGGAATATTGGGCTTCCTTCGTCAGCCCAACCGACGGCCGGGCCGGCCGTTCGCACGCGCGCCATTTCAAATCACCTCGAGATCGGCGCGTAGCGCGCCGGCGCTCTTCATCGCCTGCAGGATACTGATCAGGTCCATCGGGTTGGCGCCCAGCGCATTGAGTGCATTGACCACATCGGCGAGCTTGGCGCCGGCGGGCACTTGCATGAGTGCAGCGCCTTCCTGCTCGATGCTGGCTTCGCCGCGCTGGCCGACCACGGTTTGTCCGCCGGACAGCGGATTGGGCTGGCTGACCACGGGTTCGGTCGCCACCGATACGGTCAGGTTGCCATGCGCCACCGCACACTGCTGCAACGTGACCGCCTGGTTCATCACCACCGAGCCGGTGCGCGAATTGACGATGACCTTGGCCGACTGCCGCACCGGCGTGACGTCGAGATTTTGCAGCCGGCCGAGAAAGGCGACGCGCTGCGAGGAATCGGTCGGCGCACGGACTTCGATGGTGCGCCCGTCGAGCGCCTGCGCCGTACCCGGGACAGTGCGGTTGATCGCCTCGACCACGCGGTAGGCCGTGCCAAAATCAGTCTCTTCGAGTTCGAACAGGATCACCTCGCCCTGCCCCAGCGCGCTGGGCACGGCGCGTTCGACCGTCGCCCCGGCAGGAATGCGGCCGGCGCTCAGATGATTGACCACCACCGACGCGCCGCCCCCCTGCGCGCCCGCACCGCCGACCACGACGTTTCCCTGGGCGATCGCATAGACCTGGCTGTCGGCACCCTTGAGCGGCGTCATCACCAGCGTGCCGCCACGCAGGCTCTTGGCATTGCCGATCGACGACACGGTGACGTCGATGTTCTGTCCCGGCCGCGCGAACGCCGGCAGGTCGGAGGTGACCATCACCGCGGCGACGTTCTTGAGCTGCAGGTTGGTGCCGGGCGGCATCTGCACGCCCATGTTGCCGAGCATGTTGATGATGCTCTGCACGGTGAACGGCGTCTGCGTGGTCTGGTCACCGCTACCGTCGAGGCCGACGACCAGGCCGTAGCCGACCAGCTGGTTGCTGCGCACACCGGCCACGGTGGTCAGGTCCTTGATGCGCTCGGCGTGGGCGGTGAACACGAACAGGCTGCACAGCAACGCAACCAGCAAATGTAGGGCGGGCTTCAGCCCGCCGGGCCGTTGCAACCAGCACGTGGGCAAGAAAGAGCGTGCGCGACGCGCCGTTCCCTCACCCCCAACCCCTCTCCCGGGGGGAGAGGGGAGCAATGTGCTCAACGCGCGTAAAAAAAAGCCCCTCTCCCCCCGGGAGAGGGGTTGGGGTGAGGGCTCGCACAGGCGGGAATCATGCGTCAAGGGGGCGGCGTGGGTGCGTTTATTCATATCGTTCTCAAATCGGCAGCAACGCAACAAAGAAGCGTTGCAGCCAGCCCATCACCTGGCTGTCGTTGATGTAGCCGCTGCCCTTGTATTCGATGCGTGCGTCAGCGACCTGCGTCGATTGCACGGTGTTGCTGGTGGTCACATGGTTCGGATTGACGACGCCGGAGAAGCGGATGAATTCGCTGCCCTGGTTGATCGCGATCTGCTTTTCGCCCGACACCAGCAGGTTGCCGTTGGCATAGACCTCGACCACGGTGACGGTGATCGTGCCGTTGAACAGGTTGTTGGCCGCGGCGGCGCCCGAACCGGTGAAATCGCTGTCGGTGCCCGCGGCGATGTCCAGACCGCTCAGCCCCTTGAGGGGCAATCTGTTCATCGAAGTGATGCCGCCCGACATCGACGATTCGCGCGTTGCGCTGGCGTTGGAGGCCTTTTGTGCCGTCGTGCTTTCAGCCAGATTGATGATCAGCGTGTCGCCGATGAGACGTGCGCGGCGGTCTTCGAACAGCGGCCGGGTTTGGCTGGCCTGGTAGATCGCGCCATTAGCGGGGGCCATCTGTGTCTGCGCCTGGGGGCGCACCGTCATCGGCTGATGCACGGCGGTCGGCGGCGTGCTCTCCAGCGTTGAGCAGCCGGTGAGCCACACGATCAACACACTACAGATCAGCGCGCGCATGCTGTGTGCTCCAACCATGATTACAACTGGGTCAGACGGCCAAGCATCTGGTCGGAGGTCTGAATGGCGCGCGAATTGAGTTCGTAGGCGCGCTGGGTGACGATCAACTGCACCAGTTCTTCGGCGACGTTCACGTTGGCGGTTTCGACGTAATTCTGGTTGAGCACCCCGGCACCGTTGCTGCCCGGCTGGTTGGGCGTGGGCGTACCGCTCGAGGCGGTTTCGAGGAACAGGTTTTCGCCCGCGCTTTGCAGGCCGCCCGGATTGACAAAGGTGGCGATCTGAAGACTGCCGACTTCGGTCGGTGCGCTCTGTCCGGCCTGTTGCACGCTGACTGTGCCGTCCTTGCCGATGGTGATGGTCTGGGTGTCGCTCGGGATGATGATCGCGGGGCTCAGCGCGTAGCCGCTGGCGGTGACGATCTGGCCCTGGTTGTCGAGCTGGAAGGCGCCGTCGCGGGTGTAATTGGTGGTGCCGTCGGGCATCTGGATCTGGAAAAAGCCCTCGCCCTGAATGGCGACGTCGAGCGCATTGCCAGTCTGCTGCAAATTGCCCTGCGTGTGGATGCGCTCGGTGGCGATTGGACGCACGCCGGTGCCGATCTGCAGGCCGCTGGAAATCTGCGTTTGCTGCGTCGACTGCGCGCCGGGCTGGCGCAGGGTCTGGTAGAGCAAGTCTTCGAAAACCGCGCGCGACCGCTTGAAACCGTTGGTCGACACGTTGGCCAGGTTGTTCGAAATCACGTCCAGCTGCGTCTGTTGAGCGTCGAGGCCGGTACGGGCGGTCCACAGTGAGCGGATCATTTCAGACTCCTTGCGGCGCTCAGCGCCAGTGTGTTCATGCGGCCGCAACAATGCGCGGCAATGTCAGACAGCTTATGGCGGGACGAACCCGCGCGATCGTTCAAGAAACAGACGAAAGCGGTGTCAGTTTGAAGGCCGGTTTCACGCGCCCGTGCCCAGCAGCCGGTTGGCCGCCTGGTCGTTGGCCTCGGCCTTCTGCAGCAGTTGCGTGTGCATCTCGAACTGACGCGACAGCGCGATCATGGTGACCATCTGATCGACCACGTTCACATTGCTCCCCTCGAGATAACCGCCGGCCGCCCGCACCGCCTCGTCGAGCGGTGCTACGGCGCCATCGGGCAGACGAAACAGGCCGTCTTCGCCGCGCTGCAGATCGGCTTCGGGCGGATTGACCAGCTTGAGCCGGCCGATCACGTTCACCGCATTGCGGTCGCCGGTACTCGGGATGGCCGAGATCGAACCATCCTTGCCGATCACGATGTCGTTGTCGGGCGGGATGGTAATCGGCCCGCCGTCGCCCAGCACGAGACGGCCGTCGCGCGTCTGCAGTACGCCTTCGGCACTCAGCTCGAAGCTGCCATTGCGGGTGTAGGCTTCGCCACCGTCGGCGCCCTGCACCGCGAACCAGCCCTTGCCTTCGATCGCCACATCGTAGGTGCGGCCGCTGTACTGCAAGGGGCCGGCGGTGAAATCGCTGGCCACGCTGGCGTCGACCACGAAGGCGCGGCTGGGCAGCGGCGAGTTCTGCACTTCGACTGCGCGCAGCTTGTGCAACTCGGTGCGAAAGCCGGTCGAGGTGGCATTGGCGAGGTTGTGCGCCACGGCGGCCTGCTGGCCAAGCGTGTGCTTGGCGCCGGTCATTGCGGTGTAGATGAGCTTGTCCATGCTGCCGTCCCTATCGAGTCAATTAACGCAGGTTGACCAGCGTCTGCAGGATCGAGTCCTGGGTCTTGATCGACTGCGCGTTGGCCTGATAGGCACGTTGCTGGGTGATCATGTTGACCAGCTCTTCGGTGAGGTCGACGTTCGACTCCTCCACCGAGCCGGCGGCGAGCAGGCCAAGGCTGCCGGTGCCCGGCGCGCCGACCAGCGGCTGGCCCGAATCGGGCGACTCACCCCACAGGTTGTTGCCCAGCGAGAGCAGTCCGTTGGGGCTGGCGAAGTTGGTCAGCGCGACCTGGCCCAGATTGCGCGACTGGCCGTTGGTGTAGCGCCCTTGCAGCACACCTTCGTTGCTCACCGTCATGCCCGACAGACGACCCGAGGAAAAGCCGTCCTGCGTCTGGCGGTTCACGCCGAAGGGGCTGCCATACTGGGTGCTGCCGGTAAAATCGATGGTCACGGCCTGCGGCGAACTGGCGCCGAAGCTGGCGGGAATGGTCAGCGACAGCGCTTGCGTCGATCCCGCGGTCAGCGCGCCGGAACTATCAAACTGGATCGACGGGCTGGTGCCGGAGAGGACCGCCGGATCGCCGTCGAGCGAGGTATACATGTCCCAATCGCCGCCTCCGGCCTTGCGGAAGAACATCGTGAGGATGTGCGAGTTGCCCAGTGAGTCGAACACCGAGACCGCGGTCGAGGCATTGAATGACGACGCGTCGGTGGCGCTGAAGGCGGCGGTGGGCACGGTGTCACGTGAGTCGAGGTTGATGCCGACCTCGATCGAACCGGACGTGTTCGGCGGAATATCGGAGGTATCAACGCGCAGATCGATCGGCGAGGCGGGCAGGATCGTGCCGCGCGCATCGGCCGGGAAGCCAGTCAGTCGACGGCCGCCGGAATTGACGATGAAGCCGTCCTTGTCGACATCAAACTGGCCATTGCGCGAATAGGTGATGGTGCCGTTTTCGCTCAGGCGAAAGAAACCCGCGCCATTGATGGCGAGATCGAGCGGGTTGCTGGTAGCGGTGATGTTGCCTTGCGAGAACTCCTGCGAGACCGCGCCAACCTGCGTTCCGACACCGACTTGCACGCCGGCGGTGGCGCCGGTGAGCGCCGCCGCGAAGACGTCGTTGAAAAGCGCCGAGGCGGACTTGAAGCCGACGTTGCCCGAGTTGGCAACGTTGTTGCTGATGATGTCGAGGGACTTGGAGGCGGCGTTAAGCCCGCTCAGACCTTGCTGGAATGCCATGATGCGCTCTCCTGATCAGAGAATTTGCTGAATTTCGGATAACTGGAAGATGCCTAGGGCACCCACTTGCAAATCGACGCTCTTCGGCCCGCGGATCACGCTCGACACCTGGCCAAGCTCGAGCGCAGTGGCGCCCACCTTGTCGTCGCCGCTGGTCGCCAGCACGTTCATCACGTAGGCACCCGTTGCAGCCGCTGTGCCATCGATCGCCGTGCCGTCCCACTGGAAGGAGTGCGTTCCGGCCTCGTGGGCGCCGAGGTCGACGCTGGCGATCTCCAGCCCATTGGCATCGTTGATGCTGACCACGACCTTGTCGGCACCGGCATCGAGCATGAAGCCGCCCAGCGCACCCTGCTCACCCAGCGTCAGGCCCTTGCCGGGCACAAGTACGCCACGGCCGACCAGTTGAGCGGCCTGCAGCGCCTCGCTCGACTGCTGCCCTTCCATGAGCTGGCCGAGCATGCTGTTGAGCCGTTCGATGCCGTCCACGGTGCTGATCTGCGCCAGTTGCGAAGTGACCTGCGCGTTGTCGAGCGGGTTGAGCGGATCCTGGTTCTTCAACTGCGTGGTGAGCAGGGTGAGAAAGCGGTTCTGCGCATCGTCCTGCGCGCTCGCCTTGGGCGCTTCTGCGCGCGCCAGGGTGTCTAGAATTTGCTGTTGCGCGTTGGTCGCGCTGCTGACGGTCGCCATGTTTCAACTCCTGCCTTATTGACCGATGCTGAGCGTGCTTTGCAGCAGGCTGCGGGCGGTGCTCATGATTTCGGTGTTGGCCTGGTAGGAACGCGAGGCGGAGATCATGTTGACCATCTCCTCGACCACGTTCACGTTGGGCATCTCGACGTAGCCCTCTTCGTTGGCTGCCGGATTGGCCGGCTCGTACACCAGCCGGCCGGGCGCCGCGCTCTCCACCACGCTGTCGACCTCGACGCCGATCGAATCCGTGGTGCCGGCCATCGGGCGCGCCGCGAACACCACCTGCTTGGCCTTGTACGGCTCGCCGTCAGCACCCACCACGCTGTCGGCGTTGGCGAGGTTGGAGGCGGTGGTGTTGAGACGCACCGACTGCGCATTGAGCGCCGAGCCGGCAATATTGAATACGTTGAACATGCTCATCAGGCGCCCCCTTACTGACCCGAGATGGCAGACTGCATGGAGCGCAGCAGGCCGTTGATGAAGGTGATGCTGGCCTGGTAGTGCAGCGCGTTCTCGGCGAAGGCGGCGCGTTCGACATCCATATCGACGGTGTTGCCATCGACTGCCGACTGCTGCTCGCTGCGGAAGCGGGCAAAGCGGTCGAGCGGCTGGCTTTTTGGCGACGTCAGGTGCGCCGCGCTGCTGGTGGTCATGGCCAACGGCCCCATGCGCGCGTCGACCGCACCGTTCAGCGCCTGACCGAAATCGATGTCGCGCGCCTTGAAATTGGGCGTGTCGGCGTTTGCGATGTTGGAGGCAAGCAACTGCTGGCGATAGGCGCGCAGGTTCAGCGCGTCCTGATGAAACTGCAGTGCGTTGTCTAGCTGGGTGCTCATGTGCTTTCCCTCGGTGTGCTGTACGTTCGCGTCGCCGGTCAATGTGCTTGCGGCACGCTCGGACCTACCAATGCAGCTTTCATGCCAGCCATGGTACGCAGCGTTCGCACAGCGAATTCGGCTGAAGAAGGCTGCAAAACACAGGTATTTCCGCGCCGCCGGGCGGCAAGCGCGCAATCCTTGCCGCCACCTACCGGCAAGCTTTGCCGATCGCCTGAAGTGGGCCAAAAAGCGCCGTTTGTTTGCGCCGCGCCCGCCGTGTCCAGCGTGTTGCAATGGCGCCATGAAACGCGCTTGCGCTCACCTGCTCGGCCTCTGCCTTCTTTTTGCCTTCGCGCCCGCCGCGGCGCAAACGCCTGACACCGTGCGCGCGGTGGTGCACGAGTTCCTGCGCGGGCAGACCGCCGGTCAAACGGGGGCGGTGCGCATCGAGGTCGCAACGCCGCAGCTGCCGCCGCAACTCGCCCCTTGCGCTCAAGTAGAGCCTTGGCTGCCCTCCGGAGCGCGCGCTTGGGGCCGCGTGCGCGTTGGCGTGCGCTGTGCAGACGGCGCGAGCTGGTCGCTATATGTAGGGGCGACGGTGCGCGTCACCGGTGACTATCTGGTAAGCGCCCGCGCGCTGCGCCCCGGTGACATCCTCACGCGCGGCGACATCGCCACACGGCGCGGCGAGCTCACCGCGATGGGGCGCCAGTTACTCACCGATCCGGCACAGGCCGAAGGCAGTCAGATGCGCTTCGCCGTTGGCGCCGGCCAGCCGCTGCGCGCCACCATGCTGGCCCAGCCGATCGTCGTGCGCGCGGGTTCGCCGGTGAAGGTCGTGGTTTCCGGCGACGGCTTCTCCGCCGCCAATCAGGGCACCGCGTTGAGCAACGGACGCGCCGGCGCAGCAGTGCGCGTGCGCCTGCGAACTGGCCGCGTCATTCAGGGCGTGGCCACCGTGCAGGGTGAAGTGCACGTCGATCCGTAATAAACTTGTCCTCGCTTAAAACTACCGTGAATTGAAAAATGGCGTTACATTCGCCTTGACTTCAGTTCACTAAAGTTTCAAACCGTGTCGTCGTAACAGCAACTGTAGTCAAATCAAAAACTGAGGACCAGGCTGTGAAAATCGACAACACCCATAAACCGGTAGGCAGTACACCGGGCGGCGACCAGCGGCCAAAACCTGCTGGCCCCGCCAATCAGGCGGCCCCTGCGGGCGCCCAGGTACAGCTCTCATCGCTGTCCTCGGGCATGCAGAAGGCCGAGCAAGTCATCGCCGCCACGCCGATCGTCGATCAGGCGCGTGTGGACGAAATAAAGCAGGCGATCAGCGACGGGCGCTTCCAGGTGGACGCCAACAAAGTCGCCGACGGCCTTATCGACAGCGTGCGCCAGATGCTGGCTGCGCAAACCAGCGGCGCGTGAGCACACACCCGGATCACGCCCGCTTCCTGACTCTTCTCGCCGACGAAGTTGCGCAACTGCGCGGCTTCGTCGATTTGCTTGGGCGCGAGGAAACGCTGCTGCTCGACGGGCAGACCGACGCCCTGCTGGCCACCGCGGAAGAAAAAACTCAACGCTATCGCACACTGCAGCGTCTCGCCGACGAGCGCGTGCGCGTGCTCGCACGTCTCGGCCAGCCGGCCACCGACGCGGCGATTCGCGGCCTTTGTGCCAATCAGCCCACTTCGCTTGCGCAATGGGACACGCTGCTCGAACTGGCGCGCGACGCCCAGGCGCGCAATGCTCGCAACGGCCTGCTCATCAATGAGCGCATGCAGCACAACCAGGCCGCCCTCACCACCCTGCTTTCAGCCGCCGACCAGCCCCAGTTGTACGACGCGGCGGGACAGTCACGGCCGACCGGCAGCGGCCGCAAACTCGGCAGCGCCTGAGTACTGAGCGCCGCCGTCCGGCGTGCCGCCCCACGCACATCAACGGCTAAAACTCGCTATCCTGTGGCCCCGTCGCCTCATGGTTTCCTATAGCGCGCATGGCCACCCATTCCACCTACGACGAATCCTCCTTTCGCGTCCTCAAGGGACTCGAACCGGTGCGCGAGCGCCCGGGCATGTACACGCGCACCGACTCGCCCGCCCACATCATTCAGGAAGTCATCGACAACGCCGCCGACGAGGCACTGGCCGGCTCCGCCAAGCTGATTGCGGTTACCGTGCATCGGGACGGCGCCGTGTCGGTGGCCGACGACGGACGTGGCATTCCGGTCGGTCTGCATCCCGAGGAAGGCGTGCCGGTCGTGGTGCTGGCGTTCACCCGGCTGCACGCGGGCGGTAAATTCGACAAGCGCGTCGGCAACAGCGCGTATGCCTTCTCGGGCGGACTGCACGGCGTCGGCGTCGCGGTCACCAACGCGCTGTCGCAACGCATCGAGGTGGAGATCAAGCGCGACGGCAAGATGCATCAGATCGTCTTTGCCAACGGCGGTGAGCGCATCGGCCCGCTCGAGGTGGTGGGTGAATGCGGCAAGCGCAACACCGGCACCACGGTCAAGGTGTGGCCGGACGCGAAATACTTCGATGCGCCAAGAATCCCCAGCGCCGAACTGGTGCGCCTGCTGCGCTCTAAGGCGGTGTTGTTGCCCGGCGTGGAAGTACGCCTCGACGTCGAACAGGCCGACGGCTCGAGCACGCGCACGCAGTGGCACTATCCCGGTGGTCTTGAACAGTATCTGGGCGAACAGGCGGGTGACAGCGAGCCGGTCGCGCCGTTATTCACGGGCGAAAAATACGCCGATAGCGAAGACGAAAGCTTCGCCATCGGCGAGGGCGCGGCGTGGGTTTTCGGCTGGTTCGACCCTGCGATTCCGTCCGAATCGTATGTCAACCTCATCCCCACGGTGGCCGGCGGCACGCATGAAGCCGGTCTGCGCGCCGGCGTGTTCGATGCGGTGAAAAGCTTCATCGAGCATCACGCGCTGCTGCCGCGCGGCCTCAAGCTGCAACAGGACGACGTGTGCAACCGCATGAGCTATGTGCTCTCGGCGCGCCTGCTCGACCCGCAATTCCAGGGCCAGGTGAAGGAAAAGCTCAACTCGCGCGAAGCCGTGAAACTGGTTGCCGGCATGGTGCGCGATCCCTTTGAAATCTGGCTCAATAACCATGTCGAAGCCGGCCGCGCAATCGCCGAACTGGCTATCCGCGCCGCGACCGCGCGGCAGAAGAGCGCCAAGAAGGTGGAGAAGAAGAAATCGTCGGGCGTCGCCGTGCTGCCCGGCAAGCTGTCCGACTGCGAGAGCGAGGACATCGACGAGAACGAACTCTTCCTGGTCGAGGGTGATTCGGCCGGCGGCAGCGCAAAAATGGCACGCAACAAGGAAACCCAGGCCATCCTGCCGCTGCGCGGCAAGGTGCAGAATTCGTGGGAAATCGGCGCCGAGCGCCTCTACGCCAACAACGAGATTCACGACATCGCGGTGGCGCTTGGCGTTGAAGCGCACAGTGCTGGCGACGCACCCGACCTCTCGGGCCTGCGCTACGGCAAGATCATCATCATGTCCGACGCCGACGTGGACGGCGCGCATATCCAGACCCTGCTGCTGACCCTGTTCTTCCGCCATTTCCCGCATCTCATCGAAGGCGGGCACATCTACGTTGCGCAGCCGCCGTTGTATCGCATCGACGTCCCCGCGCAAGGCAAAAAACGCCCCGCCCGCCGTCTCTACGCACTCGACGAAGGCGAACTGACCGCGACGCGCGACCGACTCGCGCAGGAGGGCTTCAAGCCCGAGGCGATCGAAATCGGCCGCTTCAAGGGTCTGGGCGAGATGAACCCCGACCAATTGCGCGAAACCACCATGGACCCCGCCACCCGCCGCGTGCTGCCAGTTCACGTGCGCGCCGGCATGCTCGAAGACACCCAGCGCATGTTCACGCTGCTCATGGGCAAGGGCGAAGCCTCGGGGCGGCGGGCATGGATGGAGGAAAAAGGGGATTCGGTGGAGGCGGATGTTTGAGTAGTGGGCAGCGTACCGTGTGCGCGTCGATACATTCGCTTGAGACGATTGGCAGGCGAAATGCACCACGGTATATACTGATGATATATCTCCGCAGGAGCAGCGCCGTGGAAACTGCCAAACTGTTCATTAATGGCCGCAGCCAGGCTGTCCGTTTGCCCAAGGAATTCCGCTTTGACGGCGACGAAGTGTTCATCAAACGCGTTGGCGACGCGGTCGTACTCCTACCGCGGCGCGGTTGGGGTACCTTGTTTGATGCACTCGACGCATTCGAGCCGGGGTTTTCCATCGAACGCGAACAACCCGCCGCGCAGGACCGCGAGGCGCTGCTGCCGTGACGCTTTTGTCATGAGATACATGCTCGACACCAACATCTGCATCTATCTCATCAACCATCGTCCGCCGCATGTGCGCAACCGCTTCGACGCCCATCTGACGGGCGACATTGGCGTTTCAGTCGTCACTGCGATGGAGTTGGCCTTCGGCGTCGAAAAAAGTGGCTCGGAGCGCAACCGTGCTGCACTCGAAACCTTTCTGCTACCTCTGGAAATTGCGCCGCTCGACGACGCGGTGACGCCACGCTTTGCCCGGCTGCGGGCCGACCTGGAACGACGCGGTACGCCGATCGGTTCCTACGATCTACAGATTGCCGCCCACGCCCTGACGCTCGGTTGCACGCTGGTGACCAACAACCTCCGTCAGTTCGAGCGCGTCGATGGGTTGCCGCTGGAAAACTGGGCCGAACAGGGGGTGAGTGAATCGCGCGCGTCGTATCTTGCCCTGCCAGCCACGTAGCTTGGGCAGAGCAGAGCGAAGCCCAACGTTTGGCGATCCCCGGGATGTTGGGCTTCCTTCGTCTGCCCAACCTACGATCGCTAGCCCAATCTCAACACACGCTACCCAATGAGCAACGAATCCCTCGACCTTTTCGCTGACCTCCCCGACGAGCCGCCCGCCGAGGCGCCGCCACCCACCGACGCCCCGCCCCCCGCGCCGCCTGCCGGTGGCGACGAGCCGCCGATGGACGGCGACGCGCTGCCGCTCGACCGCTTTGCCGAGCGCGCCTATCTCGCCTATGCGATGAGCGTGGTGCGCTCGCGGGCGCTGCCGCAGGTGGAAGACGGGCTCAAGCCGGTGCAGCGGCGCATCCTGTTTGCAATGAACGAAATGCGCCTGCGTGCCACCGCCAAGCACGTGAAGTCGGCGCGCGTGGTCGGCGATGTCATCGGCAAGTACCACCCGCATGGCGACAGCTCGGTGTACGACGCGATGGTGCGCACCGCGCAGAACTTCTCGCTGCGCTATCCGCTGGTCGACGGCCAGGGCAACTTCGGTTCGCGCGACGGCGATTCGGCCGCCGCGATGCGTTACACCGAGTGCCGCCTGACGCCGATTGCCGAGTTGCTGCTCGCCGAGATCGACCGCGGCACGGTGGATTTCGTCGACAACTACGACGGCGCGTTTGAAGAGCCCGCGCTGCTGCCCGCGCGTCTGCCTTTCGTGCTCATGAATGGCGCCTCGGGCATCGCGGTTGGCATGGCGACCGAAATTCCGCCGCACAATCTGCGCGAAGTGGCCGACGCCGCCTGCCTGCTGATTCGTAAACCCGATTCAACCCTCGACGACATCATGCAGGTGCTGCCGGCGCCCGACTACCCCGGTGGCGGCCAGCTCATCTCGCCTGCCGAGGCCATCCGCGAAGCCTACGCCACGGGCCGTGGGAGCCTGCGCGTGCGCGCGCGATGGCGCTTCGAGGATCTGGCGCGGGGCCAGTGGCGGGTGATCGTCGACGAACTGCCGCACGGCGTGTCGACCTCGCAGGTGCTGGCGGAAATTGAAACGCTCACCAACCCACAGCCGCGCGCCGGCAAGAAGGACGTCTCGCAGGAGCAGAAACAACTGCGCCAGCGCGTGCTCGGCGTGCTCGAAACGCTGCGCGACGAGTCCTCCGAATCGGCGCCGGTCCGAATCATGCTCGAACCGCGATCAAGCCGCATAGAGCGCGACGAGTTCATGGCCGTGCTGCTCGCGCACACCAGCCTTGAAACCTCGACCTCGCTCAATCTCACGATGATCGGCCGCGACGGCCGGCCACAGCAAAAGAACCTGCTGCAGATCCTGCGCGAGTGGGTCGACTTCCGCTATGTCACGGTCGAACGCCGCACCCGACACCGCCTCGACGAAGTCGACCGCCGCATTCACATCCTCGAAGGGCGCATGATCGCGTTCCTCAACATCGAGGAAGTGATCCGCGTGATCCGCGAGGCGGACGATCCCAAAGTCGACCTCATGGCGCACTTCAGCCTGACCGAAGTGCAGGCCGAGGACATTCTCGAAATTCGCCTGCGCCAACTGGCGCGACTGGAAGGCATCCGCATCGAACAGGAGCTGGAAAAGCTGCGCGAAGAGCGAGACGGCCTCGCCCATCT